>CAZPFR010000012.1:0-26042 GCA_964586005.1 uncultured Candidatus Peribacteria bacterium
TTTAGGTGCATTAACCATTGTGGTTTGCCAATGAAATAAAATCTTCCATTCAAGTATATCCCAAAAATATCTCTAATCAAAAAATTTCCCCCTTAATGAGGAAAATGATTTGACAACAAATAAAAAATATATTTAATATTTATGAATAAAGTTGGTTTTTGATATGAAGAATAAAATTTTCACGTTCTTGTTCATCTATTTGACTCATATCTTGAAGCTTAAAATGTGAAATAATTTGCAAAAGAAAATTCAATAATAATTCAGAATCCAAAGCTATATTATCATGATATTTCAAAGAGAGTCTCTTGATATAATTAATATATCCAGTGAGATTTACTGGTTCGTCGGTAAGGATTGGTTGAAAGAAAGAATATATTCAGATTTTTTTTGCTTCTTCTTGGTAAAAAGGAAAGAAAAATCAGATTACAACGATAGTATTTATTTTTTTTCTCAAGTAAACTGTCCCTGTTTTTGGATGTTTTGTCTTGAAAAATAATTCATATAAAAGAGAAACTATTTTTTCGTCTTGGATATTGGAGATCAAAAAACTCAAAAATTTAGCAAAATGAGCGTTTGTTTTTCTATCTTGTTGGGCCTGTTGATGAGCTTGTTTAGCTTGTTTAGTCTCTTCTTGAATTCTTTGAACAGCTTCCTCGGTGACCTTGTTAATATCTTGCCTGGGTGTTCCACCTATATCCAATCAATCTCCCAAAGGTCAAAACTCATTTCCCATAAATATATTCCCTATAAAATAAAAAAACAATAATATTTTTACATGCCAAAAACAATAGTTAAATTAGCTTGAAATTCAATACGAATTAACTATATGATAAAACACTGCGTTTTTTTATTGCGAAAATTTTTGGTGAGGTGGATGAGAGGCTGAAATCAACTCACTGCTAACGAGTCAGACGAGAAATCGTCTCGCGGGTTCGAATCCCGCCCTCACCGAATCCAAGAATTAAGCCTAATACGTGGCACCGTAGCTCAGATGGTTAGAGCGCGCCTCTCATAAGGGCGAGGTCGGCGGTTCGATTCTGCCCGGTGCTAAATAAATTAGTCATCTCGTCATTCAAATATATTTTATTTATTTTACAGTTGTGCAATTATGGCATCAAAGAAAAAGGCTGGAAGAATTATTGTAGCTATGCAATGCAAGGAATGTGGTTCTACAAATTATCAAACAATGATGAACAAAGGAACTACTCCAAAATTAGAGTTAAAAAAATATTGCAAAAAAGACAAAAAACACACTTCTCACACTTCAAGAGAAAAACTTAAATAAGTTTTTTAAGAAAGTGATTTTTACTATTAATGGTATTTCATGTTAAAAATTAGATTATCAAGACAAGGAAGAAAAGGGAGACCTTTTTATAGAGTTGTCCTTACAGAGCATACAAAACCAGTAAAATCTTCATTTAAAGAAATATTTTGATGGTTTGATCCATTGGCTCACAAAATGGAAGTAAATGTTGAAATGATAAAGTTTTGGATCTCTCAATGAGCTCAACTTTCAGAAAGAGTAGCAAAGCTTTTGTTTGCCCAAACAAAAGATGTTCTTTTTCAAAAATTCTATACAGAAAGAACAAGAACTGCTACAACCAAAAAAGAAAAGAATTAATTAATAGTATTGTGTATATGAATGTTTTTGATATATATCAAAAATTATATATTATAAACTTTTAACTGTTAATTAGAGACATGCCAGATATTTATAATCAAACAAGTTTAGAAGACATATTATTGTCTGCATTTGCAATTGTTGTTATTCTTGTTCTAGCTGGTTGTTTATATTCCTTTATCCGTGCTATTTTTTTCTTTGTATTTAGCTGATGAAAGGAAGATCAAAGAAAAAAAGGTCGAAATTCTATAAGATTTATGATTGTGTGAGTCCTTTTGTGTATAATATTATTGTTTAGTTTCCCTTTTATACTAAGATCATTGAATGTGGAGCTAAAAGAGGAATATTCAACTAAAACAGTTTTTGCCAAGGCTGGCGAACTATTTAAAAAGACATTTGAAATAGGGACAATAATCAAAGAAGCCCAACAAGAAAATCAATTTCGTTGACAACCTTATTACAATACAAACCAATGATATAATTTGTAAAATAAAAAACCTTCTTTTGAGAAGGTTTTTTATTTTAAGAGTTGAAATAGTAAAGAAAAAAATTATATACAAAAAAGTTTTATACTTTATAAGCTATTATGTATAAAAAAGACCTTAAACACAAAACATTGATGCTTTTACAAAAATTTACTAGATTTACAAAACAACAAAAAGGATTCGTTCTTTATTTATTTGGTTTAACATTTTTGTTGATTTTTTTTCCTATTGTTAAAGTATCTCCTGTAGCTTCATCTTTTTGATATCGAATATGGATTTTAAACGGTTCTTTTTTTACAACAACAATTATAATGTTAATCAGCTTATGATTTCTATTATGATGGAATATGAGTTTCAGATTTAAAAATATGATAATAACATTGCTTTGATTCAAAGATAATGATTCTTTGGTGAATTTTGCGTTTTTAGCAGTATTATCTACCATATTCTTCTCTATAGGAAATACGATAAACGTAGTAAATAATATAACTGCTACTATTTCTCTTTCAAAAATATATTATTTCACTCGAGTATATTTATTGGGATGATTAATATTTATGCTTTTGGCAATCATTAAAAAAGCAAAAGAAAATTCCTGAAAAACCAAAATAATCAATGTCGTTGATGAAAAAATATTAAAAGATATAAATAATAAAAAATCTTTCAAATGATTATTTGATCATGATGCTATAAATGAATAAGTAATTTATATAGTAACCAATCATAATGGTATTTGTTAATGATAATTGTATTTCTTGTGGAGTATGTGAGTTTGCAGCTCCCACTATATTCAAAATAGAATCAGGTATGTCTCACGTGGTAAAACAACCAGAGACTCAAGAAGAAAAAGATGCAACCCAAAATGCTATTTCATCGTGTCCTGTTGGAGCAATTCAAGAATAATATTAAAGAGAAATTTCAACCCCAAGAGAGTATCCCCACGGATACTTTTTTTCGTGATCTCGTAAAACTGCTTTGATAATATCTTTATTAGTTAGGGAACTATTTTTATCAACAAAAGGGCACGGGCATTGTAAGCATGGAGCTGTAGTTATAAACAAACATTCTTCTACATCTTGCGGACAATTTTGACAGTTTTCTCAAATATCTTCTATTCAGTTTCCGCAATTTATCTGTGTAGTATTATCTCATGTATTTGTTTCACTAGGAAGTGTTGCTCCTCAAGGAAGTGTTGCTCAATCAGGGAAAATAGTATCTTCTGGTAAAATTGTTCCATCAGGGAAAACAGCACCACCTGGTAAAAGGGTTCCTGATGGAAATACTATAGCTTCTTGTAAAATCGTTCATTTGGGATATTTAGTTCCATCAGGGAAAACAGCACCACCTGGTAAAATAGTACCCAAAGGAAATGTGATATTTTGAGATAATATGCTATCATTTGGAATTATAAGACCTCAAACGAGAACTGTTCATTTTGGCAGAAGGGTATTTTGGGGTAAAATAGATTCAGCAGGAAAAATAGTAGTATCTAGAGAAGGAGAATACGTAGGTGATCGGTAATTATCACAGTAAAATTCTAATCATAATTCTGGACATCAATCAAAATCTGATATTCAATTCCATGTTTCTGGAATGATAGGACAGCTATCTTTGTTATCTACAATACTATCTCAGTCTTTATCAGCTATTGGTATAAGAGAAGATAGTATATTTGTTGTATCAAACAAGGACTCAAAGGTATCTCCAATATTATTATTATCTATATCTCATTGATCGATATTTTGAGTAAATGGATCGTTATCCAAAGAACAAATTCATTTAAAATGTTGTTGAAGGATAGTAGTATGTATCAAATCTTGATCTGGATTTTGAAGTTCTTTTGAATAATTGGTTTTACTAGGAAAACCAGGTTGTATAATTCATAAAAGATTTTTTACTCCATCACCATCAATATCATCATCACAAATATCAGGTATTCCATCTTTATCTATATCTCATATATAAGAAGATAATTTACCATCGAGTTTTGCTGATAAACAAAAATCTTCTCATCAGATACTAAGTGTTGCTTGTGCAGAAAGTTGGGAACATTGATCCAAAGAAAGATTGGTTTGCGGATAATAAATTCAAGGATTTGTATAACTATATGTTTGTTTAAAAGGAAATGTAGTTTTGGTTTTGAGGTTTATAGTAGAAAATGATGATTCATCAGGCATAATATTAGCAAAAAGTATATCAGAAAATCCATCTCAAAGAGGAATTACAGAAAACGAAAATTTTTGTAAAACAGAAATATCCAGAGAAGAAGGTAATAATTGTATTCAATAAGAAGTAAAAAGGTTTGGTGCAGAAACAAATAATGTAACCATATTTTGGAGCTTTGTTCAATCACGAAGATAAATAGTTTGTAATACTACTTTTTTTCAAACTGATTGATAATCATGAGTTGTTTGTGTTGTTACTGTTTCTTTGGTTGTCCCATCACCAAAATCCCATAATATACTAGATATAGAGCGAGAAGTAAAATTAGATAATTTGGTATCGAAAACAACCGTATCATATTTATTAACTAAAATATCTGAAGGAATAAGCAAACTTCAATAATAATTATCTCCTACTCAAAGAGAAAACATAGTTGCAGCCACAACAGATCAATTGTGAATAGCTTTTACGCTTATCGGAAACGTACCAGCTTCAGTAAATTTTTTTCTCAAATTTGGATTTTTTGTAGTAATAGTTGTTTTTCAAATCATCCATTGATAGGAATCGTGATTACCAAGAGCAGATAAAGTAAAATTTCATTCTCCATCAATAGGCGTAATAAGCGATGTATTTAATAAAAACATTCCTTGTTTTTCATCTTGATCTCTTCAAACAATGACAGTTGTTTTTGCATAAGCATCATTTGTAGATTCTCATTTTGCAAAAAGACGAACAGTATATAATCATGGAATAATATAACTGTGAGAAACTGTAGTTCATGATCATATACTACCATCACCAAAGTCTCGATGAAAAGAATTTATATTTCATTTGCTAAGAGCAGAAAAAGTAATTGTTTTAGGTAGTGTTCACTGGATTTTTTGGATAGCAATTGTAAGCGAAATATTATTAATTGTTCACAAACAAGCATCTCCTATTCAATCTTTTATCGTACTCTTTTGATCTGTGTTTATAGTCAACAAACAATTATCAGTACTAGGATTCCAAAGTTTTATATTTATTTTATTGTTATCATCAACAATCCCTATAGGATTTTTTATATCATCACCATCAATATCATCATCACATACATTTCAGATTCCATCTTTATCTAAATCATGTTGTTTTGCATTAAATGTATAAGGACAATTATCTATAGTATTTGATATTCCATCACAGTCATAATCAGAGTTAAATGAACATCAAATAAGATCATTAACACGACCAAGAATATCAATAGTTAATTTTCCATCAATATTTTCTCCTATATTATATTTTACGGCATCGTTGAGTGAAATAATATTTTGTCTATATAAAATATTGAGTTCAGCTACAGGCCAATAACCTTCTTTTATTTTTCAAAAAGGAATCATCCCACAAGATTTCAGATTGAACATACAATATTTGAGATATATATTGAATTCTTCAATATCTTGTAAACTACATGATGTTTTACCACATTCTTTAGCTTTTTTTGTAATAATAGTTAATTCGTCTTTGGTAAATGTTCTATGTTCATAACTTCATGAACGAAGTTTTTTGATCCATGTATTGGCGGTATCCCAATTGAGTGAATGGCTAGAATAAAGATATTTACTAATAATATTGATAATAACTTGAAGAAATTCAGCTTTTGTTGTAAGTCTATCTCCACAAAATTTGCCCGCACATACAGGACTTGTTGCTTTCGGATATCATTCCATATATCATTTATCTCCAACATAAGCTACACAATAATAATAATTTTTCTTGTTGTAGATTGTTTTTCAATAAACAATATCATTAAAATCTTTTCCGGGAGTTTTGATAAAATTATTCCAAAATGTATTCGAATATGTATTGATATAATCATAATTAGGTACTACACAATCTTTACATTCTGTAGCATTCAAAAGTCTTGTTAAATCATAACGTGAAATTCAAGAATTAGAAAGGATAGTATGTAGAGGAATATTTATATTAAGTAACTTTTCTCAGAAATCAGAAATACTTGCAGCATAAGAAATACCTGCAAATGAAAAAATAAACGCAAATATACTATATATAATAATTCTGATTTTTTTCATATGTTAAGTATAGTTTTTTTGCTAATATTTGTCAAATCAAAGTAGAAATAGAATTGATTTTTTCTTTACAAACTTTAGACTAAGTGCATTACATAGTAATTTTACGAATTTTATAAATCTTATAACCAATATATGTACCCAAATATCAAAGATTTTTTTCAAAATTATCAGAAAGATAAACAATATCCTCCTTTTCTTGAACATCTGCTCGGAAAAATGGATGAACATATTAAGAATAAAGGGAAAATATTGTTGCTCACCTTAACCAAAAAATCTTCTGAAGAAGTAACTAATTATCTTGTTTCAAAATGATATAAAGCATTTTATCTTCATAGTGAAATTGATACCTTTACTCGTTGGGAGATCATCAAAAAACTCAAAAGTGGGGTAATAGATATTATCGTAGGAGTTAATCTCCTAAGAGAAGGTATTGATCTCCCAGAAGTATCGCTTATTGCGATACTAGATGCAGATAAAGAGGGGTTTCTGAGATCTACAACGTCGTTGATTCAGATTATCTGACGTGCTGCCAGAAACCCCCTCAGCGAAGTTATTTTATACGCCGACAAATGTACCGAAAGCATGATAAAATCCCTTCGAGAAACTTATCGTCGTCGTAAAATTCAAGATAAATACAACAAAAAACATTGAATTATTCCGCAAAAAGCAACCTCCAATGTCAAAGAACTCGAATCAGTAAAAACTGATGAAGATCTCACCCAAACATTTTCTGCTGATATGCTCAAAAAGAAAAAACTCAAACGTATGACCAAAAAAGAAAAAGAAATAATTCTCAAAGATCTTAAAATTCAATTAGACGAAGCAATCAAAGCGTGGGAATTTGAAAAAGCTGCCGTGATAAGAGATCAGATTAAAGAAATTGATGAAGGATAATCCTATTTTTTACCAACAGAAAAAACATCTTTTCTTTTTTCTAAGTCGCCATCAAGATTGTCTAGTAAGATGTTTTGCATCTTCACTATTTTCCAAAAGTTCTTTTACACTTTCTTCCAAAAAAATAGTATTTTGACTTCATTTAAAAACAATGAGAGGTGGATTTTTTTGTAATTCTTTGTTTGCTAACATTTTTTTGAGGATAGAAGCCACTTCCAAACAATTTGAAAATCTATAAATTTTACAGCTTTCATATTTTATTTTTCCCAATTCATCAACCATTACAGAAGTCATCCATTCTCATAACAAAAAAATACGATCAGCTACTTGACTAATATATGCAGCTAATAATCTATGTTCACGCTCTGTAAAATCACCAAGTTCTCTCATATCACCAAGAACCAACCATAATGGACGTTTTTTATAAAGAGATTCTTTTAATGTCCAAACAGTAGAAATAATGCTTTTCATACTAAGAGGAGACGCATTATAGGTAGAATCAAACAGTAAGGTATTATATATTCATGGAAAAATAGATAATCTTCCTGGTTGTAGAGTATAGGTCAAAGAATGTTTTTTTTCTATTTTTTTAGTATGTTTATCGCTTGGAAAGAACTTTTTATCTATTTTATACCCAATAATTTCTACGATAGATAATGCTACTCAAATATATCCATAATTTGATTTTCAAAAAAGATTGGTAGATATAGAATAGTTTTTATCTTTGATGGTAAGAGAAAAATCTGAGTAAGGAATAGTTTTCTTAGTAATAAAAGTAATATTATCAAAATAAATATCAGAATCTGAAGTATGTCATTCTGTTTGATAAAGAATAGTATCAATATCTATTTGTTTGGATAA
Organism: uncultured Candidatus Peribacteria bacterium; assembly: GCA_964586005.1. GTDB lineage: Bacteria > Patescibacteriota > Gracilibacteria > Absconditabacterales > Absconditicoccaceae > UBA5124. Next base: position 8,091 of record CAZPFR010000012.1, read on the forward strand.
TTGTACTGCATATTGATCATTTATATTAAGAAAAGCAATTTCTTTCGTGTTTTTTATCATTTTACTTTCTTCTTTTGCAATTGCAGCTGGATCTCAAAACTGTTCGCTATGTACTGCATCAATAGCAGTAAAAATTCATATATTTGGTTGTACAATACTCAAAAGAAAATCCATTTCTTTTGGACGATCAATACCATATTCTAGTACAATAATATCATAATTTTTTTTTCAAAAAAATGTTTTCAAAAGAGCTTTACATAAAACAAAAACAAAAGTACATGGATTGGGATTCCAATCGTTAATTTCAAAAACACTCAAAGACAAACCTAATTCTCAATTAAAATTTTTTGAAGAAGTAGAAATACGTAAATGAGGAAAAAAATGCTGAAGAGTTTGAGTTATAATCATACGGCATGATGTTTTTCCAACGCTTCAGTTGATTCCTATAACATAAGGAGTATGTTTTTTGAGATAACGATTTGCTAACAATCAAAGTAAACTATAATAAAGAAAAAGAATTTTCTGTTTCATGGACAAATAATAGTATAAAAATCAATAAGTAAAACACAGGAATGATTAAAAGTCTTTTTCAAGTAAAAGTGTAATAATAGCAGCAATAGGAACAGCAAGAAATATTCCCATAAATCCCATAATCATACCCCCTAAAATCATAGAGATAAATATTACCACAGTATTTATTCCAAGAGTTTTATTCATAAGAAGAGGAATTAAAATATTGTTTTCTATCATATTGATTCATCAACCAATAACTCACATAATAATTCATCATCGGATACCAAATCAAGTCAATCCTGCAATAACTCCTGGTATACTTCAAACAATAGGTCATATATAAGGAACAATATCTAATAATCAAAATATTAATGCCAAAGAAAGTTTACTTGGAATACTCATTCCAAAAATTTCCAGAATTCGAAGCGCTATATAAAAAGTAACAAACATAAACAAAGAAAGTAATAATCTAGATTTTAACCAGATTCCAAGTTTTTTATAAATTTTTTCTAATTTGATATAAATATATTTGTATTTTTTTTCTCAACCTAGACTTGCAATAAATTTCATTACGGATACTTTTTCTATAGAAAATAATATAGAAAGTGTAATAACGAGAAGTGCTTGAGTAAGAAGGGAAGCAAATCATGTCACAAAACTCACGGCGAAGTTTCCAATAGTTTGAGCATAACTTGTTCGCATTTTTGCAATTTCAGAAATACTTGTTTGAATTTTTTGTTGAAGGTCATTTATAAGTGTAGGATCCGAAAAATTATGAAAAATTTCTTTCTGAACATAATGAGAAAGAAATCAACTTGATTTGAGTATTTCAACAAGTCATTCATCTTGTAATCTGATATTAAAACTATTTATTTTGATAAGTAAAATATTGATAATATCACTAATTTGATTCATCAAAAGAGGTAAAATTAAGACAAATCAGGAAAGAAGAAATATACTCAAAAGTACATAGGATATACCTATAGCTACACCTCTTTTACATTTTAAATGTTGAAACATATCTATAACCGCTTCCATAGCTATGGAGATAATATAGGCGGTCAATATAAGATATAAAACATCCAAAGATTTAAAAAGAATATATCACAAAAATACAATAACCATTCAAAAAAACCAGAATTTAATGAAATGTCTGTTGGTTATCATTATTTGTTTTTTTTCTTTTTTTTCCTCTTCTTGTAAGAGTTGAATTTGCTGTTCTAATTTTTTAATTTCATCAAGTTGTTTCTGATCCTGAGGATTTATCCCTTTTAATATGTTTTTTCCATGTTTAACTATGTCTTTGAAGAGTTTCATAAATACTTAGATAAAGCAATAAAACTTTGAGTAAAGTGCTTTCTTATTGAATGAATGATATTTTTCTTCTCTATATTGTCAAATTCTTTTTGCAATAATGGAATTTTATTTTTATTTAACGTAATAAATATTTTCCAGTGATGATTATTAAATACTCATTGATCTATAAGAAGACTGGCTTGTCTCAAAACAGCTCTTTTTAGTATATTTCTTTGAGAAGCATGTTTATTATATTTTATTGATACATGGAAAGAAATTTGACTATTTTCACGGTTACTATACTGATTAACATAAAAAAATCAAAAAAATCCATAAGAAAAATACATTCTTTTTTTTGTAAGAAACAAGACATCTTTTGTTTTTAATCTTTTATATTTTGGAAACATAAATATGGATTTATAATAAACCTGAATGATCAATATTATGTAATTTATCTTTGGTATATGAATTTTCTTTTTGTTCAAAAATAGTTTGTGTTTGATCATTTCCTTTAGCTTTTTTTATAATCACTTTGACAGGATCTATTTTATTATAATTTGTTTGTGTTTTTTTTGGTGTATCAAAAAAGAGATTTCTCACAAGTTTGGCAATAAAAGGGATTAGCGAGAGTTCTGACATTTTAAAAAATGCAATAAATACAAAAATAAGAAATACAAAAACAGCAACTAATCAGCCCATAGCTTTTCATCATGTTTTGGATAAACTATTAAACATTGCCATAGCTACAGCCACTCAAACTCCCACGATAAAAAGTTGAATAATAGACAAATTTATTGGTCAGATTTGAAAATTCATTCATGCCAACATTCATTTTTGGATATTTTTTGGAAAGACAACTTTCATGGGTAATGATTAATAATTAATAGTTTTGTGTTATGTAGTATATTCTACCGTTATTTTGCAAAAATACAAATTATATAGCAACCATTATTATTAAATATATATATAATATAAATTATACTGATTTTTTTTTACATTGGTAGTTGAATTTGTTTGCTGGGGTTGACAAATTTAGGAGAATGTGTAAATTTCTGAAACCATTTTTGATTTTACTGTGATAAATATAGTATATGGAAAAAGTTATTATTATAGGTTCATGACCAGCTGGTCATACTGCTGCAATATATGCGGCGAGGGCAAATATGGATCCTTTAATGTTCGAAGGGTTTATGGCAGGAGGTATCGCCGCTGGTGGACAACTCACAACAACGACAATTATCGAGAATTTTCCAGGATTCCCTACGGGAATAGACGGAACACAACTAATGATGAATATGAGAGAACAAGCAATCAATGCAGGTACAAGAATAGAAACAATGACCGTTGATAAAGTTGATTTGAATGTATCTCCTTTTAAAGTCTATGCAGGGGGACAAGAATATCAAACTAAATCACTAATTATAGCAACAGGAGCTATCGCGAGACGTATGGGAATTCCAGGTGAAACTACGTATTGGCAAAAAGGAATCTCAGCATGCGCGGTATGCGATTGAGCCTTGCCAATATTCCGTAATAAACCAGTTATCGTTATTGGAGGAGGAGACTCAGCTATTGAAGAAGCAAATCACCTCACTCACTTTGCATCAAAAGTGATTATGTTAGTGAGAAGAGATACTTTTAGAGCTTCGCAAGCGATGCAAAAAAGAGCATTAGAAAATCCAAAAATAGAAATTATGTGGAATACCGAGGCTTTGCAGGCAATAGGAGAAAATCTTCTCACTGGAGTGAAAGTAAAAAACAATCAAACTAACGAAGAAACATTGGTTGAAGCAGCATGACTTTTTTATGCTATCGGGCACACCCCTAATACCAGATTCTTAGAAGGACAAGTTGCAACAGATCAAGAAGGATATATAATTACCACTCCAGGGACCACGCAAACTTCTGTGCCCGGAGTCTTCGCCGCAGGCGATGTCCAAGACAAAAAATATCGTCAAGCAATTACCTCTGCAGGTACTGGGTGTATGGCAGCTCTAGAAGCTGAAAAACGAATATCTGAATATAAATAGTTTTATTCTTAATTATATACAAATGAGCGTACTTCATATTGAAAACACAGAACAATTTAAAAAAGAAATTTTAGAATCTGATAAATTATCCGTGATTGATTTTCGAGCAGAGTGGTGTAGTCCATGTAGAATGTTAGGACCCATTATGGAAGAACTAGCAGTGGACAATGCAGATAAAAAAGTTCAAATTGTAAAAATTAACGTAGATGAAAATCCAGAGTTAGCAGGTTCATTTGGGGTATCTTCTATCCCAGCTATTTTCTTTGTAAAAGGAGGACAAGTTGTTGATACAATGGTTGGTGCAATGCCAAAAATGATGTTTCAACAAAAAATAGATGCACATCTCTAAAAAATAACAGAGTAATCATGTTATAAACTTATAACTTAGAAACGTTGCCAATGTGTAACGTTTTTTTTAATAAAATAATATAAAAATGTCAATAAATAAATTTATTATATTGATTTTATGGTCAAAATATATAAAAATAAACTACAAATATTTAATTTATTATTGGGTAATAATGAACATGTCTCAAGAACAAAAAAAAGAACTTTTGGAACAATACAGTCAAGAGAGTAATTTGAACTCAATGAGTGATTTATCAGAAGCCCAAAAATCAGAATTATTATTTGCGTTGGGATGAAAAAAAATGTTAGAAAAAAAATCTAATATTAACCGAACACCAAAAATTATGAAACACCTTTGTCAAACAAAATTGCAGACATTACTATTATTGGAAAAACATGTTACTCCTCCAATAGAAAAGATAGATACCACTGATTATAAAAAACAATATTCTATTCACAAAGATCAATATACAAACATATTATCTGTATGACAACAATCATGAGATATTTTGGTATCACCACATATTTTTGATCATGTAATTTCAAATTGAGTAAAATATAAATCTTGATCATTAGAGGAAAAAATGAAACATGCTCGATGATTATCTCCAAATTTTTCTGCAAAAGATCGAAAACAGCAAAATTCTATTAATAAAAAATATACCTCTTTGGATCCAGAAAAAGTAGATATTTCTGTTATAGATTTTTTGAAAACAGGAGAAGTACAGAAAAAGAAATATACTCCCAATGAAGAAGTATTACTCAAGCAACGATTATTGGATAATCATAATTATTGTAAAGATGTTTTATTTTGATATACACCTCTCGTACTACCAAAAGAAGGATGATATAGCCAAAAGACTACAGATAGAATAGTAAAGTTACATCAAGGAGAACAAAGTCCATGATATCTGGTTTCAGAAAATATGCCAATTAGATATATACAAGATCATCTCAAAAAATATAGATGAAATGAAATCTCTTTTGAAATATTTGCAAATAAAGAGTCTCTTGTAGCGTATCTTCAAAATGAATTATTTTTTATAACAAAACAAAGAGAAAGATTTCAGGAAACTATTACGTATTTTACAGCTCTTGATGCCAAAGCAGAAAATAAAGAAAATCTATTATATGCGTATATTGGATTTAGTACACATGGTTCATTTACGGATCAATATATAACACAAAAATTAGAGCAATTGATTTCTGGTGACAAAAGAGGTAATAAACAAATCATTGATGCTATAATACATCAGGTAAAAGAAGGTATTAAAGAAAATGAAGCAAAAGAAAAAAGTATGCGGGAACATTATAATGCTATTACGGCTAATAATTCATTCTAATTTTTGTTTTATTTCACAAAATTTGACAAATAAAGTAAATCTGAGTACAATTAATAGGATCAGATTTATTTTTTTATAAAAAAATGAGAAAAGCTAAATTAAAGAATATAGGACAAATTCCATGAAGTATTATATATACATGAACCAATCAAACATCAAATACCGTAATTAATATGATCGATTACAAAGAGGATGAAGTTCAACAAACTCAAGTGAAAGATATAAAAGAATGCAAAAATTTTATTAAACATTGAGTAAAATGGATAGATTTTATTGGGGTAGATCAAATTAGTGATATAGAAATTATTTGAGATGTTTTTGAAATTCATCCATTAACACTTGAAGATATAGCTAATATCCATCAACGTCCAAAAATGGAAGATATGGATACCTACTTATTCTTTATATTAAAAATGTTCAGTTTTGGTGAAAAAGATAATATATTAAAAGAAGAACAAATTAGTATTATATTGGGTGAAAATTACATTATCTCTTTCCAAGAAAATGAATGAAGTGATGATTTTCCAAACGTAAAAGAACGTATTATTAAATGAAAAGGAAAAATTAGAAATATGAAATCAGATTATTTAATGTATTCTATATTGGATGCTATTGTGGATCAATATTTTGTAGTACTAGAACATATTGAAGAAAAAATCGAGATTTTGCAAGATGAACTAATGACCAATCCAACACCAAAAACACTTCCAAAAATCCAAAATCTCAAACAAGAACTTATAATGCTTCGTAAATCAATTTGGCCAGTAAGAGAAATTATTAATGCTCTTCAAAAAACAGATTCTGATTTAATTCATGATGAACTTCAAAACTATTTCAGAGATGTATATGATCATACAATTCAAATTATTGATACCATAGAAACATTTAGAGATATTATAGCAGGATCTTTGGATATATACCTTTCGAGTATTAGTAATAGAATGAATCAAATTATGAAAGTATTAACCGTGATAAGTACTGTTTTTATTCCTTTGACCTTTATCGTAGGTGTTTATGGAATGAATTTTAAATATATGCCAGAATTAAACTCAAAAATAGCATATCCATTGTTATGGGCTATTATGTTGGGAATAGCTTGAACTATGCTTTGGTTTTTCAAAAAGAAAAAGTGGCTTTAGATTAAAAACAATAAATAAATATATAAATAAGTGAACGCTTACATTTTTAGGTAAAGAAAATACATGGAGTCGAATTTATTTGTATTTTCTACCGTTAAGAAAATGTAACAGTGAACGGTTATATATTATTTATTATTGAAATTAAACAGCGAACGTTGATATATTATTTGGATCGTTTATTGGTTATGTTGTTCAAAAATAATTACATAAAACCACTCAGTGATAACTAATACCTATCAACCCCAAATACAATACAATAAATGTAAATAAATATCAAATATATTTTCAGTATAGCAAGATCTGATTTTAGTCAGATTTTATTTTTTATTTGAAATTTTTTTATTCGGGGTATACTTATATTGTTATAAAGATTTATTTTTACTTTTACATATCACAATGACTAATACTATTAACTTTTCAACAAATACAGTAAAGTCTGTATCAAAACTTATGGACAAGATTTCATCAACATGTGACCAACTTATTGGAACATTAGAAATATCAAAAGATGGGGTTTCTTCTTATGGAGTCAGAATTACAGATAATGCAATGAGTACAGAATTTGTAGATAGAGTAATAAATAATCTTTTGTTACTCAAGAAACATATGTTTGATTTAAGAAAGCATATACATAGCCATATAAATTTTCAAGATAAATCTGAAATAGGTCATATTATAGAACATCTTTTTGAAACCCAAGATAAATTAAAAGAAAAAATGATAGAGAATAATTATTTTAGAAATACATATGGATATTTGGTAGAAGAAATATTTGATATGGTTGATGCTGTAGTAGAAAAATTCCCAGTTAAATAAGGTCATGTGTACGACATATATTCAATGCTATTGAGCGTTATTCCGAAAAAAATCTCCCTGTATTTCTAGGAGATTTTTTTAAAAAAAAGGTTGGCACATTACCAACCTGTTTAGATATTCATACGAGTTCCTTACAACAAATAATTTCCTTAATAGGAAGGTGACCCTTCCTATAGATCGACGCATAAAACGTCGATAGTTTGAACAGTAAAATTTTAATATAACCACCATCATCATATTTATGGAGATACACTACTCCAGTTTGTATATTTACCAAGATGATGTAGATAATTTCCTCATTTAATTCAAGCTTAGAAAGCTCTTTTTCAGCACAAATCTCATCTGAAATTTCGAGAGGTATTTCAAAAATGCAATTTTTTTCAACCATCCTAAGACTATTCTTAAGAAAAAACAGATTGTAACCATTGCTACTTTGTTCGCTAATTTTTTTGCCGGAGAAGATAAGAAAATTTTCCATAGTTTTACTTTTTTTAGATTTTTTTTGCGCTTAAGATAATATATAATTTAAAGATAAAGTCAAGTTTATATATTTTTGTATAAATATATTAGCTGTGATTTGAGTTTTTCATTTTTAATTGATTTTATTAATGTATTTATATTCAATTTTAATTGAAGTATTTTTTCTTTTGCTTGTGTTTCAGAATATTTAGTGCTATAAGATTGTTTGAGAGAGAGAATTAACTGTTGTAAAACAAGTTTATCTTTTGGTGTTAGTATATATTCAGAAGATATAGTATTCTGATTTTTATCCAACAATGGTGTTTTTTGTGAAAGATCGAGCGTTCATAATTCTTTTCATAAATCAATAACAGATCTTATTGAATTATCAGAATTATAGGTTGTTATCGTAATGTTTTTTAAAATATTAATAAGTTCACTATTGCTTTTGGCAGAAATACTACACATATCCGAAATTTTACAGAGAAAATTTTTATTAATAGCAAAACTATAATTTTGTAATGAATATTTTATTATATCAACAAGACTTTGATCCTTCAAAAGAGTATTTTTCATAATATCAGGGCATTTGGAAAGGAGATGGGTAAAATTATTTTTTATATATAAAATTCTTTCTGATGGAGTATTGATGCTAATTCGTCAACTCATATAATGATCTAGATTAAAACATGTCTTATCTTTTTGAAAATAATACGTCGTATTTTTATCGTTAGAATCATCAAAGGTAGGATCATAAAAAGAATTTCATACTTTAACCCAAGAATGTCCTATTCATTCAATAGCCGTATTTGTATTTTCTATGGGTTGAATATTTCAGACAACCACCGTTGAAGGAATACCCAGATACGTATTTAAAAAAGCTGTGGTAGAGGAATATCCATCACAAACAATTTTTTTCCCTTCAAAAAAAGATTCTAATCTAAAAGGGGAATAATCACCCCAATTATTATTAGATTTTTGAGACGCAAGAGTTTGTAAAGCATCATCATCGTATGAACTAGTATTTGTGACGAAGTGATAAATATTTTTTAATATTGTTGATTTTGTATCTCATACAGGAATTTTTTTAACAATACTTTCAACTTTTTCTGTATTAGAATACAAATATTTTAGATCAAGAGCTGATTTTATATTATTTGAAAAATACAGAACAGAGGAGTTGATAAAACACGAAATATTTGGATCAATCTTAGTTCAAATGATACTATTTTGATAGTTGTTTACTTTGATAGTTCACGGGTAGGCTGCAATATGTTGAAGCTGTTTTGTATTCATAGTTTTACATGGAGAAATATCGGTTTTTTTTGTTTTATCAATAGCAATAATCTTATTTCACTGAATAGAAAATAAATAATTATTAACTAATCATGGTTCTATATATCCGACTTTAATATCTTGAAGAGTAGAAATTGTCTTATAATAATAATCACCAAAAAAATAATAAGAATTTCAACGATTGGAAACGTATTCCATAGAATGAAATAATTCGTTATCAGATTCTATATATTCTACTTGTTGTTTTACTGTTTCTACCAGAGAATCAGCAAAAGCTATTTGTATTCAACAAGATAGAAACAAAAACAAAAAAAATATTTTTTTCATCAGAGCATATATATGTAAATATATTTTTCATCTATTGCTTATTTTTGACTCCAAACTACTTTTTTATCGCCATTTATTTCTTTGAATTCAGAAGCTTTAACTTTGATTTTATCTCCAATATTGTAATATTTTTTCCAGTCGACTCAGTCAGGAGCAACAATAAAATTTTTATGAAGTAATCATTCAACTCATTTTACGGTAACAAACATTCAATAATTATAACTGAGTTTAACATATCATTCGTACCATTCACCTATTTTAATAGCGCTAATATCAAAAATTTCCGGTGCATGAAAACTTGTTTGAGAATTTATTTGAGAATTTGTTTGAGATCAAACAACCCCAGTTCATACAGATACTGATTCTTGTGTAACAGAAGGTTGTTTAGGTATACTAGCTTCTAATTTACTAATATTAGGACAAAGTTTAAATACTTCTTTGAATTTATCAATATTTTCCGCTACAGAAAGCATATTTGAATATTGCTCCAAAACTTTTTCTTTGAGTCAAATCCAAATCATCAACGGAACTGATTTTTCAATGGTCATGGTTTGATGTTGATACATATCAACTGAAATATTCATTTTTTTTCATCAAAGCTCTATTTCTTGACCAGTACTATATTTTTTGTTTGCCTGATCATCTAATCATTTGGGCTTAGTATACCATATTGCTTTATGACTATTTGCTTCAGTATCAAATAAAATTAAGTCTGGTTCTACTCCATCAATAGCATACTCTGTAAACATATGCAAATGTTGTTGAACAAACATATCTTGTAAATTTTCAGACTCTTCTGGTGATATTCCAAGAGCTTCCAGTTTTGCTTTTTCAGCAACTTTTTCTTGAACAGAAAATGTTTTATTGCTCCAAGCTGTCATAAGTTTTTCCAATTGATCTCTAGACATAGCATATCTCTGTCTGGATTGTTTTCTTACTTTATCAATGATTTCCAAAGATCATTCAGCTTTGATCGGAAGTAATGTTTTCATACTAAAAGGATCAGAAGAAATTCAATCAACCATAAGTCTTGTATAAGCCGTATATTTTGGTAAAGAAATCAAATCGTTTATTTGTGCTAAATTTTTGAACTGGTTAGTCATTTGTGCTGCATCATCAGATCAAATTGTCATACAAATAGTTGTTCCTACATTACCAAAAATAGCATCTTTGATTTCAGGAATCAACTGAGAAATATACTGATTAGCGATAATCAATGCTAGTTTATATTTTCTAGCTTCAGAAAGAATAGTAGTAAATGATTCGGATGCAAAATTTTGAAACTCATCAATATAAAGATAAAAATCCCTTCTCATATGTGCAGGAATATCAGCTCTCGACATCGCATCAATTTGGAACTTGGTTACTAATAACGATCAAATCATATTTGCATTATCTTCTCAAATTCTTCCTTTAGAGAGATTTACCAAAATAATTTTTCATTCATCCATTGCTTTTCTAAGATTTAATTTGGTTCTTGGTTGTCCAAATATATTTCTTACTAATTTTGAAGAAAGGAATTGTCAAACTTTATTGGTTATAGGTCAAGCCGCCTCTTCTCTTTGCTTATCATTTCGTTTATTAAATTCATTATTTCGAAATTTCAAAACCACACTATCCTTGATACAAGAAATTACTTCTTCACGAAAATTTTTATCTGTAAGCATTCTCAAAATATGCATCAAAGTCGCATTTGGATAATCTACAAGAGAAAGAACTATATTTCTCAAAATATATTCAAGTCTTGGTCATCGACTCGTTCCAAAAAGTTTTTTAAAAGTAGAAACTACTCAAGAAGCAACCAAACTCCTTTCTTCTTCAGTATCTGCTTGTAAAAGATTAAATCCTATAGGAAAATCAGAATCTGCTACATCAAATAAAATAACATCATTTATCCTATTTGTTGGAATATATTCCAATACGGTATCTACAAGTTCCCCATGAGGATCAAGCAAACAAAGTCAATTTCATGCCTGCATATCACTAATAATCAGATTTGAAATTAATGTAGATTTACCAGTACCTGTTTTACCAATAATATACATATGTCTAAACTTATCTTCTTTTCTTATTCAGAAAGTAATTGCATCTCATCTATAATCAGTATATCACAAAGCAGTCAAATCTTTGTCAGCATTCGGAGTATTGAGTTTTGTTGGAAGATTTGTAGGGTAGGGTAGCTTTCTATACAAGGTATATTCCAGTCATTTGGTGAAATTTGCAAGTGTTGGCAAATGAAAAAAGTTTACTGATTGTTCATAACTCATAGGAATAAACTTTGGACTTTTTTTGATTTTCAAAGAACCTTTTTCAAAAAATGTAGCAAATGCAGATTTAATATTAGATTTAATTGTTTCAATAAGATATTTATCTTTACTTTTTATATGATATCCTATAGTCATAAATAAATCTGTTTTTTGTTCTTTTTCTTCCTTATTATTTTCGCTGTCTTTTTCTTTTGGTTTTCGGAATCGATTAATAATATTTTTTATTACGGCAAGAAAATTTTGTTCTAATTTGAATGTATAAGAAAAAGTAATATCCAAACTAGAATGCTCATCAATAGTATTATATAAAGATAAGATAGTAGTCATAGGATCCATATATGTTCAATCTCTTACAAAATCATTTTTAGAAAGTACTTTATTTCCTTCTTTTGGAATAATATATTCTTGAAAAGAATGATTTTTGAGATCGTTTATTTCTATAAGGTCGGATGTAGGAAAATTTGCATAAAAAGCATTCTGAAAAAATTGTTTAAAATCTTTTGGAAGTCAAACAAAAAATTGTATATTACGATTATTTCATCTAATTAAAAAATATATTTGTTTTTTTTTCAGACTAATAAGGTTTTTACTTACTGTTTCTCGATGATTAACACCACGATCGTTATCTTTGAACGGTTTTATCTGAAAAAAAACGTGATTTCCTTGAGAAGAATTTTTTTTTGTGGAAGAAATTCAGCCACTTGTCCCAGCAAGAACATTGCCGAGCTTTTCTATTGAAGTTAACATATATTTTTTTTGTTTATAAAACATTGGAATACCAATATACAGGATTATTATATATATAAAAAATAAAAATGCAATAAAAATTAAACAATATGTAAGTGTAAAAGTGCAAAAATAAAAAATTTCTCTATAATATAGATATTTATTTTATTATAAAAATAAAAATGCAAAAAAATGATGTCTTTCATGCAAAAACAAAGGTAATTGATATTCAAGATGGAGAAGAATTAATTGTTATTATCAATGAACAAGAAGCACGAGAACATGGAATAACAGAGTTTGATAAGGTGAGTCTTCTTTATGAAGATCAAGAAATTATATTAAATGCAGACTTATCAAATAAATATGTAAAACACGGAGAAATATGATTATTCCAAGATATTATAGAAAAATATAATATTCCAGAAAATGCTATCGTGGGAATATCTTTTACGCAAACAAATGGTAAAGCTATGGAAGCTCTTAAAAAAGCCATAAAAGGTAAAAAATTATCCTATAAAGAAACGTATGCAATTATGAAGGATATTTCAGAAAATCGTTTTACTGATACATTGATTACCTATTATTCTGCATTGGGATTTTTTAGAAAAACGAGTGATAAAGAATTGTATGAAATGGCAAAAGCTATGGCAGAAACAGGAGAAATGCTCCATTTTGATTGAGTAGTTGCAGATAAACATTGCATGGGAGGTGTACCAGGAAATGAAACAACAATGATTATGATTCCATTACTTGCTTCTCTTGGTATCAAAATGCCAAAAACATTTTCAAAAGCAATTACTTCTCCAGCAGCAACAGGAGAATGTGTAAATGTACTTATGGATATTTCTTTTTCAAAGAAAGAAATTGAAAAATTAGTAAAAAAAGAAAATTGTTGTTTAGTTCGAGGGTGATGATTGGAATTAGCGCCAGCAGATGAAAAACTTATCAAAGTTGCATATCCACTTTCTATGCAATCTTATTCTAGAACAGTGGTTTCTATTATGGCAAAAAAATATGCTATGGGTATTACTCATTCATTGATAGATATTCCTATGGGACCAACAGCAAAAGTACCAGATATGAAAACAGCAAAACGACTCAAAAAGAAATATGAATATGTTGGTAAAAAACTTGGTATGAAAGTCTTTGTAGAAATCACAGAAGCAAAAGAACCAATTTGATCAGGAATTTGAGCAACGCTTCAAGTTAGAGAAGTTTTGAGAGTTTTGCAACAACACGAACTTAGACCCATGGATTTACAGAATAAAGCACTTCATTTATCATCAAAAATCATTGAACTTGTAGGTATAGCAAAAGGTAAAAAAGCATATGAATTAGCTTTTCAACAACTTAAATCATGAAAAGCTCGAAAAAAAATGCAATCAATAATAAAAGCACAATGATGAAAAAATCCTAATATAAAATCAGAAGAATTAGAACTAGCTAAATTCAAAAAAGAAGTAAAAGCTGAAAAAAACTGAGTAGTGAAATTAATTGACATGAAACTTATCAATCTCACGACTAGAGCATTAGGGGCTCCAATTGATGATCAATGATGATTATATCTCCACAAGAAAACAGGTGATAGAGTAAAGAAAAATGATATAATCTACGTAATGTATGCTAATCAACAAAACAAAATCGATATGGCTTTGGAAAACTTAAAGGGAAAAAAAATGTATGAAATTAAATAATATTTATCACTATATATACTATGCCAGGAATTATTGCAACCATATGACCATCTATAAACACGCCAGAAATCTTACAACAACTTTATCAAAACGGAGCTTGTATATTAAGATTTAATTTTACTCATGAAACAAATATATCAGCAGTAGAAAGACTTGCTATAATTAAGCAGGTAGAACAAAAAACTGCTTCCAAATTTCAATTAATGATGGATCTTGAATGACCAAGTATTAGGACCTGAGTTATCGGCGCCCCAAGACACTATAAAAAGTGAGAATTATGTAAATTAATTGTCGGTAAACAACAACCAAAAAATAACGATATTCGATGTGATTATCCTGGAATAATACATAATGTCGAAGTATGATCTTTGATAAAAATAGAATCATGATTATTTGACACTATAGTTCGTGAAAAATGATCAGACTATATAATTATAGAGGCAATGAATGATTTTACCATGACTTCTAAAAGGCACATAAATCTTCCAGGAATACATATTGATTTACCAACCATAACTACAAAGGATCAAGAAAATATCTTATTTGCAATAAAAAATACATTTGATTATATAGCAATTAGCTTTTGTAGAAGCGCTGGAGATATTCAATACGTAAAATCTCTTTTACCAAAAAAAAGTCAGATTAAAATTGTTTCCAAAATAGAAAATCAGGAAGGTATCGATAATATTGATGAGATTATTGATGCAAGTGATATGGTTATGGTAGCAAGAGGAGATTTGGGTACTGAATTACCAATAGAAAAAATTCCCGAAATTCAGATGGAAATCATAAAAAAATGTAAATTTAAACATACACCAGTGATTGTAGCTACCCAGATGCTCAGCTCAATGGTGACTAATCCTGCGCCTACCAGAGCAGAAATTTCAGACATATTCCTCGCAATTATAGAAGGCGCAGATTATCTCATGCTTTCAGAAGAAACTACGATTGGACTTCATCCCATTGAATCTGTTCAAATGATAAACAAGGTAATCTCCGAAGTCCAAAATGGTCGATAAAAATTTGACAAAAATAAAAATCAGATTATAATATGTATTATTTTTTATATATATAGAATAATTCAATATGAAAAAATTAATAAAAAAAATGATGGCAAAAACAAAAACATTTACCATTATGGATTATAGTGTTCTCAAAGCATGTATTTTTTTCTTTTGACTTTGGATTGCAACAATTATTCCTGTAATTACAGAAGTAAATCCATGGATTTATGGTATATTATGGAGTGTTCTCTATATTTATTTGATGTGGAGATTATTTATCAAAAAATAATAAAGTTAAGCAAACACAAAAAAATCAGAGAAATCAAAACCTCTCTGATTTTTTGATAATTATACGTTTTTAATGATGATGTCATCCACAACATTCACCATCTTTTTTGTTTTCACAATCATCACTTCCTCCACAACATCAACCATGATGGTTATGATGACCATGATGTGCTTCAGTTTCTTTTTTAATATACGTTAACGAATCAAAAAATCCTCAAATCATAGCTTCCATAATTTGATCGTTAGATAACTGTTGATTAGGATAGATTTTATGCAACTCAGCAAGTAATCTATTAAATTCAGATACTGTTTTTTCTGATACTTCAATGTGTGACATTGTTTTTTATATAATTTAAAATGATTGAGCAAATCTTAAATCTCCATTGGTAAAATACCTAATATCTTTGATTCCATATCTTACGGCAGCAAGTCTACTTAACCCCATTCCAAAAGCGAATCCTGAATATTCTTTTGGATCAACATCAGCCATTTCCAAGACTCTAGGATGAATCATACCAGCCCCCAAAATTTCCATCCATTTTGACATTGTTTTTTCTCCTGTTTTTGGATCTATAATTTCATATCTTGCATCAATTTCAAATCCTGGTTCTACAAATGGAAAATATCAAGGCCTCATTCTTGTTTCTACATCTTTTTTGAGAATAGCAGAAAGTAATTTTTCTATCATATGTTTGAAATGAGCGATAGTAATCCCTTTATCTATTACCAATCCTTCTAATTGATAAAACATAGTATCATGGGTAGCGTCCATATTTTCATATCTATATACTTTACCAGGAACAACTGCTTTCAACGGAACACCATATTTTTTGATCATATAATTTTGCATAGCAGAAGTTTGTGTTCTAAGAATCAATGGCTCTCAGCGAAGATCTGTTTCTTGTAAATATATCGTATCTTGCATTTCTGTAGCAGGGTGAGAAAGAGGAATATTTACCGATTCAAAATTTTCAAATTTAGTAACAACATCTGTCCCATATTCGATGGTAAATCACATAGATTTACATACCTCTTCAGATTCTCTTCTTACCTGTGCCAATAAAGATCTATGTCCTATTTGATAAGGAGATTTTTCCAAAGAGAAATCTACCAGGTCTTTATTGAGTATATCATTAATTTGAGATATACTAAGTTCTTGTATTTTTTGTTCATAGGCGTTAGTTATTGCGGTTTTTGCTTCCGATAAAATTTTTCCTGTTTCCTTTTTTTGTTCAGGTTCTAAATTTGCCATTTCTTTAAAAGCCAAAGTTAAGGAACCTTGTTTTCACAAATATTTTTGAAAGAAATTTTCAAGTTCTTCTAGTGAATTGATAACTGTTATTTCTTGTAATGCTTGCTGATAATCAAACATGGTATACTATATAAGGTAAAGAAAAAAATAAATTTAACAACATATCAATATAGATTCTGATTTTTCTTTCAATGGAAAGTTTATGATAAGATTTTTTTTTGCAATTATAGTTTGGTATATTAATTTTTTTTACAAAAAAAGCTGCAGGAATTCCCACAGCTTTATAGATAGAATACATTTGGAAGTTGTGTTCTATTGTTTAAATATGAATTTTTTGGTTACCGTACCTCCATTATGGAGTTTGATGATTGCAAAATAGAAGTTTCCATTAGCGAATTCGCTTCTGGTTAGAACAAATGATGTTTTTTTATCATTTACCTCTTTATTCAAAACAACTTGTCCCTGAATATTGGTTATTTTCAGGGATTCTATCGTTTCATCACTTTCAATAAATACTTCACCCGGATTTGGGTTGGGGTATAATGATACTTCAAATTTTGCAAGAGAAGTTTCAAAAACTTTGGTTACGACATCAGATACTTCCCAATCTAATATCCATACTTGTTGTAAGATCTGTAATGAATCCAAAGCTTCATCTCTTTGAGCAATAGCCTGATTTTTGTCAGCAATGGCCTGATCACGTTCGACAATGGCATTATCTCGTTGAGAAATAGCATTATTCTTTTCTGTAATAGCTTGATCTCGTTGCAATAAAGCATTGTTTTTGTCAGAAACAGCTTCATCTCTTTGAATAATAGCTTGATTTTTGTCAGCAATGGCTTGATCACGTTCTTGTTCCAAAATTTGGATAGAAGCTAAACAAGAAGAATCTGCATTTGCTAGTGCTTTATCTCTTTCAAGTATAGCTTGATCACGTTCTAATAGAGCACTATCACGTTGAGAAATAGCATCAGTTAACAAAGATATAGCAAGTAGTTTTTCAACAACAGCATCGTTTTTCTGTTTAGTAGCTAGTTCAAGCTCTTGTTCGAGATTTTGAATAGAATTCAAACAAGAAGAATCAGAGCTAGCAATAGCATTATCTCTTTCAAGTATAGCTTGATCACGTTCTAATAGAGCACTATCACGTTGAG
>CAZPFR010000013.1:0-4782 GCA_964586005.1 uncultured Candidatus Peribacteria bacterium
AAGCTAGATGGAATACGCTAGCTAATACTAAACATCGACCAAGAGCAAAAAGTTCCAAAAATTCTTGAGATTTTGCTATCTTTTTCATTATTTTTGGTAGAATATAGATTGCAGTTAATATAACACCTCAAATTAGTCATATTCATTTTGTAATAATTTGTATTATGATGCTTTTTAAATCTCATTCTGCTGTAGAAAATGTTATAAACATTAGCAATACCATAGCTATAATATCTTGTATTATCAGTATTCCTATAGTGATTTTTCAATACAATGTATCTGTATCTCCTTTATCAGATAATAATTTCATAATTACTACCGTACTACTAAATGTTATCCCTGCTGCGATAAATAATGATGTTATTGTATCAAATCATAAAAATCGACATATTCAGAATCCTATTATTGATGTTATAATTACCTGTCAAACTCAAGTTATTGTAGAAACTTTTCATACTTCTTTAATAATTTTTGGATTTAATCCGAGACCTACCATGAATAATAAAATTACTATTCAAATTTGCGATAAGGTATTCATTTCTCAAGAAGTATTTACTATTCATGTCATACTTACGATAATACCTGTTATTATATATCCTATAATCAATGGTTGTTTTAAAAAATTCATAATATAAGAAATACCTACGGCTAGGATAGTTATCAAACTTATATCAATAAATACATTTTCTCACATTAATTTTTTTGTTTATATTAAATAAAAGTATTTTTATAATCTAATCAACAAGCGTATTCTAGTTTTCCTATGTGATTGGTCTTTTTATTTTTTTCTTTCATCATTTTTTGATATGTATCTATTTTTTGTTTTTTTATCTCAATTGGTTCTTTAGATACTATTCCTGGTCATCCTATACATCATCATTGACAAGTTAGAGGATCAATAAATTTTATATTAGCATTTTCTTTTGCTTCTTTTATGGCTTCGTTAAGCTCGTTAATTCAGTCACAAATAATAATCTGATCTTCTTTTAAAATATTTTTATAACCTATTGTTTTTGCGACTCCTCACGTAAGAGGATATATTTTTGTATAATTATTATAATAAGAATCAAAATCAGAATTATTTATTTTTTGTTTTGTTATTCATATGTTTTTTGTATATTCTCGCAATTCTTTGAGCTCTTGAAAAGTTATTGCTTCATCAACTTCTCCTGTGGTCTTTGCTTCGATTTTTTTTGCCAAACAGGGTCCTATAAATATTGTCTTTATTTCTGAACCTAATTGTTTTTTTAGAAACCTGCTCATTACTATCATGGGAGATGCTATGGGTACTAAGTTTTCTTTATATGCTGGATATTTGTTTTTTATGTATTGAACCACTGTTGGGCAGTTACTACATATTCGAGTTTTGTCTCATTCTTGTTCTAATATTTCGTGGTATTTTTTATTTATCAATTTTGCTGCATAGGTTAATTCTACTACTTGTGAACATCATATTGTCCTTAATATTTCTATGATATCTGGATATTCAAAATCAACAGGAAAACTTGGAGCTAAGAGAGCTATTGGTTTATTTATTTGTATGTAATTAAAAACTTCTTTTATTCACATGGTTTATATATATTTTTATAAATTTTCATTTTCTTCCAAATATGGATTATTTCGTGCTCGATCTTCGAATAATGTTGTGATATCATTATTGATTTCTTTCTTGTATATTTCACATACTTTTTTGGTTGCATAATATGTTCTTTCAATAAAAGTATCTCATTCTTCTTTTCTTTTTAAAAAATATGATTTAAATATTCAAAATACTTTATTATCTTTGCATCATAGATATTTTTTAATTTTTTCGTTGATTTTTAATTTTTCTTCTACATCGTCATTTAAAACTTCTATAATATTTTTTTTATTATTTTCTATATATTTTTTTCTTTCTGTACTACTAATAATTATTTTTACAATCATTTTCAACATGTTAGCTTTTTTTGAATGTTTTTTAATATTATATTTTTCGGTAATAGTAAAAAATGCGTCTAATCATCTATCTTTAGTCTCAGTGATTATTGTTCGTAATAAATCAGTTCTTGTATTTCTTATAAGATAATTTCGAGTTTTTTTTATCCTACCTTCTTGATGATTTATAATATCAAAAATATTTTTTCTTTCATCATCAGATAGATTATAGATTATTTCTCCCATATTTATGAAATAAAAATAAATATATTTCATATATTATATTGAGAATCTCTTTTTTTTGCAAATTTCAATTTATTTTTATCAAAAAATTTCTTCTACATTTTCTTCTTTAGTGTATCAATCTAGAAAAGTTTCAATATGCGGTTTCTTTTTTATTAAATCTTTGATACTTGATTCTAACATATTATAATCACCAGATTTTGGATATATATAAGTAATAGGATCTAAAAGTCCTGTTGGTCTTATTATTTGTTGAATAATTTGTTGACTTGTTGAAAGTTCATATTCTGCAGGTGTTGCTGAAAGAAATATTGTTTTAGCATTTTTTTTTTGAATAAGATTTTTTGTGTCATATTTTCCTAAATTTTGTTCTAATCGTTGGTAGGTCTTAGTTGATCTTTCTTCGTTATATTCATTATTTTTTTTATTTTTATATCAATTTCGTCATAGTCTAGTTTCGAGTTCTTGAAAATTTAATGGTCTATGATCCAAAGCAGAAGGTAATCTGAATCAATATCTTACTAAATTTGTTTTTCTGGCTTTATCTCCCGCTGGCATTGCTTGAAGTTGTGGTATGGTCATATGAGATTCATCAATAATCAACAAAAAATCATCAGGAAAATAATCAAATATTGTATTTGGAGTTTCTCCAGTTTCTCTTTTATCAAAATAAAGTGAATAATTTTCTATTCCATTTACAAATCATGTTTCTCTCATCATTCTAATATCATATTCCACTCTTTTTTTTATTCTTTCTGCTTCAATTGGCATTTTGGCGTCCTGAAATTCCTTTACTCTAATTTCTTTTTCTTGATCCATTTTTTGTAAAATATTTTCTATATCTGAAGTATCTTGTAAAAATTGAGTTGCTGGCCATATTCGTATGTGATCTTTTTTTCCTTTATATTCAAAGGTGGTAGCATCTCTGATTTCTATAAATTCTAGTATATCTTCATTGAAATGTAATCTATATAAATCCTTTTCTGTACTAGAAAAAATATCTATTCTTTCTCATTGAATATCAAACATTCCATGTTCTATTTTTCATTGAATAGGTTTATATTGAATTTTTAACAGTTGTCTTTTTATATCGCTTCTTTCATATTTTTTATTTGTTTCCAAATAGACAGTACTGTTTTTGAAATTATCTTTTTGTCCTAATCAATACAAAGATGATGCAGAGGCAACTATAATTACGTCTTCTCTGCTAAGTAATGAAGACATTGCACCAAGTCTATACATTTCAATTTCTTGATTAATTGTTGCTTCTTTTTCTATATATAATCATTGTGCGGGAAGATAACTTTCTGGTTGATAATAATCAAAATATGATACAAAATAATGAACAGCGTTTTGCGGAAAAAAATGTTTGAATTCTGTTGCGAGTTGGGCTGCTAATGTTTTATTATGAGAAATTACTAATGTTGGTTTTCCTACGTGTTCTATAATATTTGCCATGGTAAATGTTTTACCTGTTCCTGTCGCTCCCAAAAGTGTTACTTGTTTTTCTCATTTGGAAAATGCTTGCTGAATTTCAGCTATTGCTTTTGGCTGGTCACCGGCTGGACTATAACTAGCTTCTAGTTTGAACATGTGTTTTTTTGAAGTATGATATATAAATATTTTTTTATTATTTTGTTGAAACAAATTCGACTCCATGTGTTTTCTTTACCTAAAAATGCAAACGCTCATATTTATTATTGATTAATGATCATATGGATTTTTTGATGTTTTCTTTTTTTGTTTGTTCTTTTTATTGCTCAATTTATTTCATTTATATATTTTTTTCTAAAAATTCTTTAAGAGATTCTAAGTCTTTCTTGTCTTTGTTATAATAAAACGATGTTATTCATAATGAATTAGCACCATTAACAGCATCTTGATTATGTTCAAAATATATAACGTCCTGACTTTTTAATCAAAAATGTTTTAATAAAGTTATAAAATATTGGGGATCAATTTTATCAGGATTATGTTTTAGAGTGAATATTTCATAAGGCATATTTATTAATCAGAATGTTTTCATTTGTTCGTCGTTGGCATTTGTTACTATAATTTTTTTATTTGGAAATTTATCTAATAATTCTTTCATTTCTTGAAATATTCAATTTTCTGTGACAAACGTATTTCGAGCATCAACGAGAATCGTTTTCATAGTATTTCATTAAAAAATAAATATTAATAATGATAAGATTTTCCACTTTTTATGGTCTCGCATCTGTAAATTTGTTCAATGAGAGTGAGTTTTGCTAATCAATGAGGGAGTGTTATTTTTCCAAATCAATTTTTTTCATTAATTATTCAGTCACATTTATTTTCTTCTAAACCATAAGGTCCTCCTATGATAAAAACCACATGATTATTCTTATGGATTGTTTTTTCTAATTCTTCCGTTGTTATGAGTTTACCATCTTTTGACATCAGAATTTTATAATAACTTTGATATTTTTTATGTAAAATCTGAATAATATTTTCTGTATCTTTTTGTATTATTTGCTTTTGATTTCCATTTTTTGATGGTTTAATATTTTCTATGGTAATCGTTTTTCCGAGTCTTTTTTCATATTCTTGGATTGCTGAATTTCGGTGTTTATCGTTATCGGAAATTGAAAGAATTGTAAACAT
>CAZPFR010000013.1:4882-18518 GCA_964586005.1 uncultured Candidatus Peribacteria bacterium
TTTTATTGCTCGATTTACAACTTATCAACTAATATAAAATATATCTATCATCTTTGTTTGCATAGTAGCTCTTTATTTTCAAAACATCTCATTTTCTAATTCCGTTATTTTCAAAAATATTGAGGAGTCATTTATGATTGATTAATCATCGAAACCATTGTTCTCCTTCTTCATTTCATCGAGGAATCATTCGTACTAATTTACATAATTCAGGATCGTGTATTTCTCGTATTTCACTATATTTTGCTTGTGTTTCTTCTAAATATCATTCTTCTATTAAAAACTCTTTTTCTTGTTCTGAAATATTTTTTATACTTATTTCATTGTCTATTTCTGGTCAAGAAATTTTTTGTTCTGGTATATGATATACTTCTTCATCTTTTGTACTTTTGAGAAGAGGTATTAAATTTTTAACTCGTTCTTCTATCCCATGATGAGTTGCTGCAGAAACAAAATAGGTAAATGTTTCTAGTAATTCTTTTGTTATATTTTTTCATAATTTTTTATTAGTAAAATATTCTAGAAGTTTTTTATGGAGTAAAATCATCTCTTCATTTATTATCTCTTCATCATTGATAAGATCGTATTTGTTAATAACGAAAATCAATCTTTTTTCTAAAATAATTTCTTTGCTCTTTTTTGCAAAAAGTGTTATCATTCAATTATTTTCTTCTATGCTTATTTTTGTCTTTTTAAATTTATCTTTGATATATGAAATTATTTCGTCAAAAATATCTATAATTTCTTGGATTCCTGCTTCATATCTTGAGCAATCATTAATTAGGCAAAATACTTTTGCTTTCAAAATATGTCTTAAAAAAGCATTTCCCAGTCATTTCCCATCAGCTGCTCATTTTATAAGTCATGGAATATCAATTACATTAAATGTTAAATCATCAGTTTGTACTGATCATAAATTTGGTATTAATGTGGTGAATGGATAATTGGCAACTTTTGCTTTGGCATGAGAAATAGTATTTATTATAGATGATTTCCCAACACTAGGACTTCCAATAAGAGCAACATCTGCTAAAAGTTGTAATTCCAAAGTTATTTCTTTTTCTTGTCATGGCTCTCCCATGAGAAAAAAATTGGGATATTGATGAACTGCATCTTTGAAATGCATGTTTCCTACTCATCATTCTCATCATTTGAGTGCAATTCGTTCCTCTTGATCTTTCGAAAAAATATAAATAATTCTTCCTTCATTATCTTTTATTAAAGTTCATATTGGAACTTGTAAAATAATATCTTCTGCGTTTGAGCCGTATTGGTCTTTTGATTTACCTGGAAATCATGGTTTTGCTTTAAATATTTTTCTGTATTTATACGGTAATAGTGTGTTTTCATCCTTTGATGATCTGAATACTATTGATCATCATTTTCCTCAGTTTCCTCCTGATGGTCATCAATAGGGAACCCCAGCCTCTCTTCTTCAGGTGGCAACACCATCTCATCATTTTCAAGATTGTATCGTTATTTTTACTTCATCATAAAATTGCATGATTTTAATTTATATTTAATAGTTAAAATAAATTTTTAATTAATATATTCTCATACTAGTAGCAAACTCATTATAGCAATACCTAATAAAAAAGATAGTATTTGTATTCAAGATTGTCAGATTTTATTTTCTTTGTGTAATTCAGGTATTAAATCAGCTCATGCGATATAAATAAATGATCCAGCAGCAAAAGGTATAAAAAAAGATGTTATGTTGGTTATATGAGTGCTAATTATTAGCGCTATAATTACCCCAACTAAAGCACTTAATCCCGTAAGCATATTTATTATTAATGCTTTTTTTTTGTTAAATCATCAATGAATTAATACTCAGAAATCTCCTATTTCTTGTGGTATTTCGTGAAATAAAATAGCTATTGTTGTTGAGATACCAACAGGTATACTTACTAAATAACTTGCTCAAATTATTAGTCAATCAATGATGTTATGTACAAAATCTCCTATAAGGTTCATGATTGCAAAATGATGGATATGATTTTTTGTTATTGGCATGTGACAGTGGTTTCGATGAATAATTTTTTCTGTAATTAATCCAAATACGATTCCTCCTAAAATATATAACGATGTTTTTATTCAAAATCCAGTTTCAACAATTTCCGGTAATAAGTGTAAAAACACATCTCATAACAATGCTCAAGCAGAAAAGCTAACAAGGTAAATAATTATTTTTTTTAATTTTTCTTTTTTTATTCATATAAATACTATCCCGATTAGAGATAATAAACTAATTATTAGTGTACTGAATATTCCGTATAATCGTATTTTTCACATTATTTCTTATTTTGGGGTAAAAATTTTTCTGGCACGAGTTGAAATTGCTTTTCTATTCCGTTTTGTTGATAGTAATAATTTACATCATTCAATTATTTCTTTTTGATTTTTGTTTTTTATAAGAATTCCTGAAGCTTCGTCAACTAATTCTGGTGTAGCTCATTGGCTATATCATAATACTGGTATTCCCAAACATAGGCATTCAGCAGTTGATAATCAAAAACTTTCTTTTGTTAGATTGATGGCTCATTTTGCATTTTTTATTATATCAATCATATTTGGTGGGTTTCGTCACGTGAAACTAATATTCGATTTTGATTTTGCTTTTAGTTCTTGCTCATCAGGTCAACTTCCAATAATTATCAGAGGGTATCCTGTTTTGTTAAAAGCATCTATTATTCTATCAATTTCTCTTACAAATTTTACAATTCTTCATATGCATATTATATATTCTTTTGGCTTTTCAATAATATTTTCATTAAAATAAATCTGATTTACTTTTGGATATTTTACTTCACTATCTATATCATATATTTCTTTTGTTATTATTTTGGTGAAATTACTATTACTGTAGATCTTATCATAACTAGTATATTTTTTGTCTCGTTTTCTTAGATAAGGGGTGATTAATTTAAATAATACTCATTTTCGTCCTTTTAATTTTTTTTGATATTCAGAAGAATGACTTCGAATATATTGCATAGGGGAATGGAGATATAATGTTGTATGTATATTTTTTTGTATATATATTCATTGTTTTCTATTTTTGCATTGTTCTATATTTTTTGTTATTGCAAATGATGATATTAAAATATTTATTGGTTTATATTTATGTACTTTATATGAGATAATTTTCATTAAAATAGGAGAAAAAAAAATAAGATTACGGTAATCAAAAATTTGGTGTAATATACTTATTTTTTTTTGAGTATTTCGTTTAAAAAAATTATTTAGTCGTTGTGGAAGAGCTGTTATTATTTCAATTTTATTATTATTTATGGTAATATTTGATAATTCACTATAACTTGTAAAAATTTTTATATCAGAAAAAGAATTACGTGAAAGTTCCTCTATAATAAGATCTTTACATACTTCTAGTGCTCAACCTTGTGTTGTTCGACAATGTAAAATAGCTAATTTCATTTTTTTATAAGTTATTGAGTAATATCTCGTTATTGATATGTATTAGTTAATTATTATCAATATATAAATTATTTTCTGTTGAAATATACTACAGAAAATCTATAAGATCATCAGAAATTTGGTTTTATTCTTTGAATTTTTATATATGGATAGAGAAATGAAGAGATTATTTAAAAATAATCTTGTGAAATTTGTTATATGAATAATTTTATTGTTTTTTTGCTATTTGTATATTCAAAAATATCCAGCAGAAAAAATAGCTATTTTTTCTGGTTTTGATGTTATGATTCAGAGAGTTCAAATTTTTGTAAATAAATTTGTATCTCAAAATTCAGAAGCATTGGTGACTAAATTTGATTATGAAAAAGCGTATCAAGAATTATTGACAATAGCTCAAGCTAATTGATGTGATGAACAATTGGTTCAAGAACTTCATGATGTTTTAGATGCTCTTAAACATGAATCTCAAAAACAACTTTCAGATGTATTACCTTGATATATCCGTAGAGCAAATGAATTAAAAACAAAAGTTGCACAATGTAAAAAATAATTTCTTATTTTTGTAATCATATAATATATCAAATTGTTACTCATTTTTCTGATATAGGGAAAACATCTATTTTGAATCAGATATTTTTTGCTAGTTCTTCTATTTCTTGAATCCTATAATTATATAATTTTATTTTAAATTGTTTGGCTCATTTTTTTCGTACAAATTCACGTCTTTGGAGAAAATGTCATATTATCCATTGTCATCAATCTTTTAAAATTCTATATATTTCTTCAAATAATCATTTTATATTTTGTATATGTTCTAGAACAAAAAAAGATAAAGCTAATTCGTAGCTATCTTCTTTAAATGGTAATTTCTCTTCTAAATCACAAACTATTTTCTCAATTTTTTTTGTTCCAGGATGTTTCTTTAATATTTTCTCTGATATATCGCAAGCAGTATATTTCTTGATGTTTTTTTTTTCAAAAAACTTCCAAGTTCTTCAGTCACCAGCTCATAAATCGATTATACTTATATCAGTTAATTCTCTTGGTAATATTCTTTGGAAAAATCCCTTATCAAATCAATCTAGATGACTGTGATATTTTTTGTATTCATCAGCTATCTCATTGTATCATTCTTTTGGATTTTTAATTTCTATATGATTGCTATTGTATCACATTTTATTATTTAAACGAAACTAAAAGAATTTTTTTTCTTTTATTTCATTTTCATCTTTTTTGCTTAGATGGTCTATTTTTTCTAAAATAGCTTCATCTGGTTCTTGGAGATATTTTGTTAATTCTGATGTTTTTTCTGCAGCTTTTTTGAGGTGTACATAATATTTACTTAATTCTGTTACTACATCAGTTAAATCATCATTTTTTTCTAATAATCTTGTTATTTCTTCTTTTAAAATTGTATTTTGTTGTGTATATTCTTCTAGATCTCATTGAGTTATTTGTAATTCTTTGTTTACTTCTTTTACATTGTTTCTTAGATGATTGATGGTGTCTTTATGCTGATATCTAAAATAAAAAATTACATACCCTATTGATCATCCTAATATTAGTGCAAGAAACGTAAATCAATTCATTATAATAATATTTATAATTAAAAATTTATTTATATATGTATAGTTTTTCTTGTTTTATGCAAATAAAAAAACTTTCTCTTGAGAGAAAGTTTTTTTATTGTGAAGAAATAAATTATTTCACAGCAGATTTGAAATCAGCACCAGCTTTGAAAGTAACAACTTTCATTGCAGGAATCTTGATTTTTTGAGAAGGATTTTGAGGATTAACACCTTCTCTAGCTTTTCTTTTAGAAGCTTTGAAAGTTCCGAATCCTTGGATTCTAACTTCTCCTGATTTTTTAACACCAGCAATAACTGTGTCGATGAAAGCGTTTACTAATTCAGCAGCAAGTTTCTTAGATACTCCAAGTTCTTCAGCTAAGCTAGCGATAAGAGCTGTTTTTGTCATTGTGTACAATTGTTATAAAATAAAATGTGTACTATAAGATATTAGTATACGGGACAGCTATTTCAAGAGATTTTTAAAAAAAAGATGTTTTAAAATTATTTCTTTAAAACCTGCTTTATACCTGCTTTAAACCTTTTTTTCTCAATATGTACTGATAAATCTATGTTGACTTGTCTATAAATATATATTTAAATGCTTATATATCGTTTTTTAGGCGACTTTTTAATTGCTTTATTGCTCTTGAAAATTTTTGTCTTATATTATCATTTGTTATTCATAATATTAGTTGTATTTCTTCGTTAGATTTTTCTTCTATAAATTTTCGATAAACAATATCTTTGCTTATATCATCTAGTTCTTTTAAAGCCTCTTTTATTTTTTCTATTTCAAAATTTTGATCTAAAATATCTTCAATATTTTGATTATCAATTAATGAATCTTCAAAATGATTATCTTGATCTTCTGTTTCTAGATTTGTAAAAGGAATTTCGCGATTTTTTTTGAAAAAATCTTTGATTAAATTTTTGAATATTGTTCGTACATATCAAGAAAAAGATTGTTTATCGTCATATTTTTTGATAGCTTCTCGAAATTTTACATAAAAATCTGCTATTAAATCTTGAGTATCTTGATATGGTATAAAATAATTTGCTTCTATATAACGAAAAAACATATCAACAGTTTCTAAATAAAACGTGTTGAACGCAGAATGGTCTTGCTGTTTTAATCTTATAATTGTTTCTTTATCTAATTTAATCATAGTATTTCTATAAATATCAAATTATTATAAATTTTTCTGTAATATTACCTCGAATTTTTCATTACTTTTTATTTTTTCGGTTTGTATTCATCATACACAGGTAAATATTTCTTTGAAATTTTTGTTTTCATCTTGTTCTGGTAATATAGCGGGTGTTGTTATTTTATCTATTTGTATGTGTTCTGATCATTTTTTTATTTTGCAAGAACACACATAACATGCTCACATTCAACAAGATATAGGTATATCTATATTGTGTTCTTGTGCCATTTGACTTAAACTTTTTTTATCATCTGCAATAAAAGATCATAGTTCTTCTCAATTACTATTTTCTATTTTTATTATTACTGTCATACTATAACTACGATATAAAACAATTTTGTTACGATGTTTGTAAGTATTCTTTTGCTTTTTCTAATTGATTATCAATATTATTTATATTATATTTTTCTCAATCAAATTCTATTTCAATATCTGGAGTTATTCAGATTTTATTAATATTTTTTCAGCTAGGGCTATATCGTTCTCCTATAGTATATTTTAAAGAATCTCCATTTAAAAAATCAGTCATAGTTTGTATAGATCCTTTTCAAAATGTAGTTGTTCATATTATTTTCGCGTTTACTTGTTCTTGTAGCGCTAGTGCTATAATTTCTCCAGCAGATGCTGTAAGAGTATCAACTAATACAACAATAGGTACTCTTGGTCAATTATATCATTGAGAATAAAATTTTTCTTCTCATAATTCTTGATATTTACTACTTACTACCAACTTATTTTTTGGAATAAAATGTGAGGCTATTTCTACTGCTATAGGTAAAAATCATCATCAATTTCCTCTAAGATCTATTATAAGTCCTTTTATATTGTTTTTTTGTAAATTTAGTAATTCTTTTTTTAATAAATTTTCTGTTTCTTCTCAAATGATAGATATTTCTAGATATCATATATTGTCGCTTAATATTTGGCTTTTTACTGATGGAATTGTGATTTCATCTCTAATAACTTGCTTTTCTAATAATTCTTTTGAATCATCTTTGTTAATTCTTTCTATAATGACTCATAAGATACTTCCTTTTGGTCATCTAATCTTTTTTACAGCATCGTTTATTGATATATCTTTTGTGGAACCTGTTCATATCATTATTATTCTATCCAATGGCAATATTCCAGCTTTTGCAGCAGGAGAATCTTTGATTACTTCTTCAACTAGTACGTAATAATCTTTTTTACTTATAATAGCTCCTATTCCTTCAAAATCATTTTCTCCTTTTAGATCTTCCATAAATCCTGAATTATCTTCTGCATCTAGATATACGGTATAGGGATCTTCTAAACCATCTACATAAGCTTTTAATGCATTATTAATCATTTTCCCTGTATTAATTTTTTCTTTGTCATAATAAAAATTATTTAGTACTCACAATACTTCATTAAAACGACTAAAATCTTGTTCTGGTAATGTAAATGTGTTTTTTCAAAATTCTCGATATCAAAAAAATCAGATTACAATTCCAAATAAAATATATATTCAAGGTAAGAGTTTTTTCATAGAATAGTTAGTTATTGCTAATGTTTTCGTAATGATGAAGTATATGATTTTGCTTTATGAAAACAAGATCTATACGTAATTGTTTTTTTGTTGGATACTCATTATTGAAAAATAGAATTGTTTTTTGTATTGTTTTTAATTTTCTTGATGATATATATTCGTGTAAATCTTCTGTATTTTCAACTTCTTTTACTTCTACAAAGATACGATTATTTTCTTTTTCTGCGATGATATCTAATTCTCATCAACGAATGGTGTAATTTTGATACACTATAGTATATCCTTGTTCTGTCATATACTTTTTTGCAATTTCTTCAGCATGATATCAACGTTTTCTTTTGTTCATATCTTGGTCATAAAATTAAATTTATTTATTAATAAAGAACAAACAAAGTTAATCCTTCATCAAAACATACTTATTGTTTAGTTTGTATAAGCATACACTTAATTATAATTTTTTTCTACAAAGTCTCGGTTTATTATTGATCGAATATTTGTTATATAATCTGGTCTGCGATTTTGATAGTCCAAATAATAAGCATGTTCCCAAACATCTATGGTAAATAAAGGTATATATTGTATTCATTCTTTATTGTCAATAATTGTTTCTGGTTTTAATGGTGTTCATGCATTTGAAGTATTAATTATTTCTAATTCGTTTGTTGGTGTTTTAGCTAATCGTGTTCGTCCTGATCCAAAGTTATTTATTGCTTTTGTTGAGAAATTTTGTTTGAATTCCTCAAAAGAATTTCGTTTTTTTTCTATAAGTTGCAAAAGATTATTTGATGGTTTATTGTTTTCTTGTTTTGGACGTAGAGAATTTCGGTAAAATGTGTGATTTCGGATTTGGGCAGCATTATTGAATAGCGGTCATGCTTCAGCAGCTTTTATTATAGATTCCAAATCCAAATTTTCAAAATTTGTTCAAATTATTAATTCATTTAATTTGTTTACATATGTTTGATGATGTTTTTCATGATGAATTTCAATAGTTTTTGAATTAATTATTGGTTCTAAATCTGATTTTCAGAAGGGTAGTGTTGTTAATATTATCATGTATATATGTTAGATAGTAAAATAGTATATTTAGATATAATTATTATTTTAAGATTCTGATTCAATATTATTTTATAATTTTGCTTTGTTTTGTCAATCTATTTGTTATTTATATCCAGATTTTTTTTGTTTTTTTTGATATTGTACTTATACTTATATTAGTTTTATTCATAATGTATTTATTATGTTTATTCGTAAAAATCTTCTTGAACAATCTGATATGACTAGAAGAAATAGTCTATTAAAGGGTTTAGCATTGTTTTTTTTGTGAGCTTCAGCAGTTCTTTTGTTTTCTTCTGCTAATTTAACCCTTAATCCAGGTATTTCAAATTCCTTTGTTTATTTACAAAAAATGTTTTTTTCGCCTAGTTGAACGTCTAATACTCAAGCAACAATTTCTCTTGATTGATTATCAGGTGCAATTGTTTCTCAATCTTTATCGTCTTCAACAATATCATCAACAACTATAAATACATCTGTTTTGACTTCTTCTGTAGCTACAATTACTACTAAGGCAAAAATAGCTCAATTATGCGATGTTGCCGATACCAATTGTTTTATTCCTTCTTCAATAACTACTTTATCAAGTGGACTTCAGAATGTTACCAATCATTCTACAGCATTACAGGCAACTGTACAAGCGCTTGAAGCAGTGGTAGCTAATCTTTCTGGTAGAGTTGCAGCATTGGAATAAAAAGAATTATTAATTCTTTGTTGTACAAAAAATCCTCTGATTTTTCATCGGAGGTTTTTTTAAAAAAGAAAAAGAAGCTTTTTAGATAAAAAATTAATCAATCTTTAAATTTATATTATATCCTTTCTCATTTATAAAAGTTTCACATCTAGTAATCAAATTATCTATATTATTATTTTGTTCTCTTCTTCTTTTGATTTCTTGATATCATGCAATACATATAATCTCATCATTTACTATGTGAGGAAATATTTCACTAATATTTATTACAGTTTCTTTTTTTGTGATTTTTTGTAACAATTCTTTTGTGTTCTTTTTGTCTTCATTATTTTTTTCTGTTATTTCATTGTTTTCTATTGTTGCTTGATATGCTAAATTAATAGGATGATCTTCTTGTAATTCAGATATAGGAAATGGATTGAATATTGTATATCAAGATTCTATTCCGATTTGTTTATCATTATATATTTGTCCTAAACATACTGATGTTTTATTTGTATGCGTGTTTTCTAATCCTAAAACTATTATAATATTTTTGTTTAGTGGTATATGATCATCGTTTCCAAATCCATTATCACCTAAAATTATTTTTGTATTAAATGGATATCAGATAAATTTATATCTTTCCCAAACTCTATAATTTCTACGTTGAAATTCTTGTTCAAATTCCAAAATTTTATCAAAATCTTGTTGTATATCTATATTATTTATTACTATATGTGGTTTTATTCAGATTTCTATTTCTGTTCTTTTGATTATGGTATTTGTTGTTTTTATTATTCATTCTTTATCAATTACTATTTCATTTGCATCTACACAGAAAATAATTTCTATTTGTTCTTTTAAAGGTGCAAAAATATGTTTTTGACTATCAACAATATATCAGGGTAAAACTCTTGCACAGTGAGCATCATATAAAAATTTTCAGTTAATTTCTATATATAATTTTCCATTTTTATAATTTCAAGCTTCTTGTACTATTTTTTCTCTTTGTTTTTTGATATATTCTTGACCGTTAAATCATTTTTTCTTGTATAAAATTATATCGGAAGAAGTGTTCATTTTTTTGTTTTTGTTATAAAATAATCTTAAGCAATTTTTTACTTCTTAAGTATATAGGAAAAATGTTATTTTGTCAAATTTTATAAGATTTTGAGTTCTTGGAGAATAGTCTCATATTCGTTATATTCTCATTGATATTTTTGATTAATATAGTCTTTGAGTAATTGTTTTCGATCGGTAAAACTTTGATTTTCTTGTGTGGAAAATTGCAATTTTTCTAATAATTCATTTGTATTGATACTTTGTTTTTTGAGTTTTATTGCTCATACTTTGTCTAATAATCATTCTTCTATATATTCATTGATATTTTGATACTCTATTGTATTTCAAATGATCGTTAATGTTGTATATTGTAATGGTATATAATCAGAATTTTTTATTTCAATATATTGATTACCAATATAATTATTTTTACAATTTATTATTTGGTTTTTAAATATTTCTTGTATCGTTGCTTCGTTTATTTTTGTTTCTTTTTCATACTGAAGGTATGGATTTATACGAATAGGTTCTGCTGTATATTTTTTTTCTTGTGTATTGTAGATAAAAAACATTTTTTCTTGATTTGTTTCCAAAGGGCTAGTAGATCGTATACTTCCTGTACATAAATAATTTTTATAAGAACAGCTTTGGTGTAGATGACCGGAAATTAATTGAATATGTTCGTTGTTGAGTAATTCTTCATTGAGTGCAATATCTTTATAGGAAAAAATAGACTTTTGGCCTGGTAGTTTTGTTTTGTTGAAATAATAGTGATGTATTATTGTTAGATTTGGATCTTGTTCCAAGAAGAATGCTAATGAATTGTTTATTTCCCGTGATTTTTGTTCATTTTTGTTTGAAGAATCTTTGAGGTATTCTATATTTTTTAGCCAATTTGGTGTATTGTGCGGTTGTGCATTTGGAATTTGTAACATAAAGGGAAACAAGAGTATTTTTTCTTGTGTTCAAATGATAGTAGGTTTTGTTATAAAATGTATTTCTCATATATGATTACTGTATTGCTGAACTAATGAAAACGCTTTTTGAGCTTCTTCAAAAACAAAAGAATTCCCCAATCGATCGTGATTTCCTGCTAATATATACACTTTTTTACCTTCTTCAAAAAGTTCTATAAAAAATTGATATAATGCTAACAAAGCTCATCTATCATATGAAAAATGGTATACATAATCTCAGAGAAACAAAATGGTATCATCTTCAGTATTCTTTTTGATAAGAAGTCTTAATTCTTCGATTATTCTTTCTTTGTATTTCGATGTTATGTGAATATCTCAAATAAGTAACATATTGTAATATGAGTCATAAAGTTGAAAATTTAGATTTATTTGTGTTTTTTCTTGTTGAGTATTTGGCAGTAAATTATGCTCTATTTTCTCTCTTAAATCTTGGGTAATGAGTTATAAATAATATTCATAAGAGGATTGCCCATATTATTCAACCAAAAACACTTCCTTTTGTAATAGCATTTCTTCACAAAACTACTTGTTCTTTTTTTTCTTGTTCGCATGTTTTTATTTGTTCTTCTGATGGTCTTCGATTTTCGTCATTTACAGTTGTTTTACCATAATAATACGGTTCTTTACATTGTTGAAGTTCATAAGATCTTTCTCCCATTAAGTATTCCATATCTGTAATAATTAATTTTTGTCCTAGTGAGGTTAGAGCAATTCCTAGAGAAATTAATGTTCATATGAGTCCTACCAAACTTGCAATAAGAAGGTATACTTTATAAACAGTCCAACTTTTTTTAGATTCTTCCATAATTATATTGTTATAAAATAAAAATTATACTATGTAGATATTTATTTTTTGAAAATATACAAGAGCAGTGTTTTGTAAGAATAAAAAAAGAGGGTATAACCCCCTTATATTAATAACGTTAATGTTAACTTTTTTTTGTTGATTAGGTCGACCAATAAGTCGATATCAACTTGTCCTCTATCGAAGACAATTTCTCCGGAGAGACAAAGTATTTCTATGGGCTTTCCAATTAATTTTTGGGATATTCTTTTACAATCCCCTTGTAGGATCATTTTGTCAGTTAATAAATTAACTATCTTCTTGAAGAGTTCTGTATCGAGTTTGAAACCTTGTTTTGCAAGTTCCAAAATATTTTCCTTAGAAACTTCTGTTTTGCAAATAATTTCTTCTCCTGGCACAAATCTGATTTTTTCCATAATTTTTGTTTTTTTAGATTTTTTTGTTTTTATAATTATTTTATTGTTAAAGTCAATATTTATTTATAAAGAAGTTCTCGTCATTGAATTTCTTGATCAGTAAGAATATAGATATCTGGTTTGTTACAGTCTCATTTTTCTATAAGATTTCATTTGTTATTGATAATATCTATAATTTTAAGTGTTCATATCTTTTCTTTTGAAATATATTTTATTTCCATATCTCTTGTTATTACTTCTTTTGGATCTATTTGAAAATATTTTTTCCCGTTATGTTCTCTATATTTATCGGTAAAAAATCCAAAATTATTGCGATTAAATAATGGTCATCCTGTAGTTAATGTAGTTGATGTTTCTTCGTTTTGTGTTGTTTTTGTTTCTGTTTCTGGTATTTCTTCTCATTCTGGATAATCAGAAAGCTTGTTGAATAAAAAACCAGATCGATATTGTCTATGAGGAACTGTATTTACTAAATTTTTTATATCTTTATTAATTTGTGTGTTTGCGATAATTGTGTCACGAACATGTTTGTATGCTTTTACAATTGAACCAACATAAAATTCTGATTTAGATCTTCCTTCTATTTTCATGGCATCTATATATGGAATCAGTTCGTTTAATTTATCTATTGTGCACAAATCTTTTGATGATAAAATATGGGTTCCATTTTCATCATTTTCTAATTGAAATAGTTTTCCTGGTCTACGTTCTTCTTCTAATCGTACTTTATATTTGAATCTACATGAATGAGAGCATTCTCATTTGTTTGCTTGTCTTCAATTCATATAATCACCAAGAAGACATCTTCCTGAATAACTCATACACATTGCTCCATGGACAAATACTTCTAATTCCATATCAGGAACATCTTTTTTGATTTGAATAATTTCATCAATATGAAGTTCTCTTGCAAGAAC
>CAZPFR010000013.1:18618-25428 GCA_964586005.1 uncultured Candidatus Peribacteria bacterium
GAACATCTTTTTTGATTTGAATAATTTCATCAATATGAAGTTCTCTTGCAAGAACGACTCTTTTTACGCCTAAATCTTTTCGGAAGGCTACAGAAGCGGAATTAAGTGTTGTTGTTTGTGTACTGAGATGTAATGGTATATTTGGAACATATTTTTTGATTGTTTTGAATGTTCCGGGATCAGAAAAAATAATAGCATCAGCACCTACATCAGCAATGCGTTCTACTGTTTGTTCAAATATTTTGATATCCGTATTTCTAGGAAATATATTCATTGTTAAAAGAGCTTTTGTTCAACGCTCGTGTAGGGCATCAACAGTTTTTTTTAGTTCATCGAATCATGTTATTTTGTTTTGTCTCATTCTGAGTGAAGTGAAAGGAACTCCTATATAGACTTCATCAGCTCAATATTCAGCAGCTACGATTGCTTTTTGATATGATCAACCAGGTGCTACTATTTTTGGTATATGCATATAT
Organism: uncultured Candidatus Peribacteria bacterium; assembly: GCA_964586005.1. Lineage (GTDB taxonomy): Bacteria > Patescibacteriota > Gracilibacteria > Absconditabacterales > Absconditicoccaceae > UBA5124. The sequence goes on from CAZPFR010000013.1 coordinate 19,095, forward strand.
TAGTTATAAAATTATAAATAAGTTGATTTACTATTAAAATGAAAACTTTCAAAGTCGCTAGATATGATATAGTTTTGAGTTGAAAATACAATTTAAAAAAATCTGATTTATATTTTTTTTATACTATTTTGGATTATATAGGGAATACTATCATGGATATAATCTACAGTTTGGTATACGTATTTTCATAATTCAATTATTTTTCAATATTTTTCATAAAATTCTGCTTCATCCATGACATCTTCATTTTTATTAAAAGCTATTTCATTGAATAATATTGCATCAAAGCCTAATTCATTAATGGCTTTTTTATGGTGTTCTGCCATGCAAATAATAATATCTTGTTGTTCTAATATTTCTTTATTTATTTTTCTTTGTATATGTTTATCTGGATTGCAGTTATAATACTTTAAACGTTCTACTGTTTGTGGAAAAGGAAGTTGTATTTCAGCTGTGGTTCCTGCAGAACTTATGATAACTCATTTGATATTATTTTCTTGTAGATATTGTTTAGTTAAATATTCAGCTGACATACTACGAAATATATTTCATGTACAAATAAATATAATATTCATATATATTATGATATATAATAAAAAATCAGATTCTAATTGTATTTTTCTTTGATGTTTTTAGTTATTTTTTTGTATTCTTTTGCACTAAAAAATTTACGATTTGGTTCACTTTTTCCTGTTTTTTCTCAAATAGGACAATCAGGAATTAAGTGAAAATGAAGGTGATTAATTGATTTTTCACTTTTTTTGTTTGCTAAACTATCTCTCAGTAATAAATTTACTGCTTCATGTTGTGTATGAAGTTTATTGGTTCGTTGTTCAACTAATGTGTGCAAACTTATTATTTCTTGGTGATTTAACTCTTGTAAAAAAACTACGTGTCTTTTGGGTACGATAAGAAGGTGATCTTCTACATAAGGAGCTCTAGCAGGAATAACATACATAAGATTGTTTTCTTCTATCATATCATATTTTTCTTCGTTACAAAAAGGACATATATGTTGCTTTTTCATTTTTGTTAATGCCTCTGTATATTCCATAAAAAATTGATACTATATAAATAGTTTTATTGTAATTAAAATTAAAATTTTGTCAAAAATTAGATTTTTGTTCCGTTTGAGTGATAGTTATTTATTTTTTGTATTAGAATTTTGGAGAAAATAAATTTTATTTAAGATCTTTTACTACATATGTTCATTTCTTAGTATATCCTATTTTTTCATAATATTGTTTTACTCCAACGCCAGATATAACAGATACTTTATCGTAGTTGTTTTGTTGAGAAATTTTTTCTGCTATTTGCATCAGTTGTTTACCGAATCCTATATGTTGTATACTATTTTCTTCTGATTTTTTTTTGAGAGATTGGAGATTTCCATAGACGTGAAGTTCTCTGATGAGAGCTGTCTTTGGACCGAGTCATTCTCGGTCTATGGAAATCTCCTCATCGATTAGGAGTAATCTGGCAAATCCATAGAGATATCCTAAACTATCTTCAAAAGAAATAAAGTATTCAGTGCCTGCACTGCTGTGATACTTTCTAATTATCAAATTTGCTTGTTCTTCGCTTGGATTTGGATTATTTCTAATTTCTCTACTTCTGGTATCTAATGAGATGAAATTTCTGGGAGAAGTGAGATTTGGCGAGATTCCTATAATGCTTGTGAGAATTTCTCCTTCTCCCAGTACTGACATATTTTTATGTTCGTAATATTCATCAAATGTAGTATATAATTTATATTTTCAATATAATCTTTGAAAAAATGGATATCGTGATTTGATATTCAGATTTTGGTCTTTTTGTAATTTTGCGTGAACAAGTTGATTAAGATTGGTAATATTACTTCCTGCTGCTATTTCTGTTGCTGGAATATCACGAATTAATCTTTTGATTCTTGTATAAGGAGGAACAATTGTTGTGAGTGTTGTTTCGATGATTTCTTCGATATCTTTTGTTTCTAACGGTGTATATTTTCCCTCTTTATAGAGATCAAATAATTTTGTATTTGGTATAACCGAAGTGGGATAAAATTTTATTTCATCAGGCTTGATATATGGATTTTCGTATATCTTTTTGAATGTTTCAATATCTTTTTCTTTGGTTGATGTATAAAGACCTGGCATAATATGTACTGAGAATTTGAATCCATATTGTCTGAGTTTGTGGCAAGCTAATTCTATATCTTTGACAGAATGACCTCTTTGATTTGCATCCAATACATCATCATACATTGATTGGATACCCATTTCTAATCTTGTTACTCCAAGTTTTCTTCGAAATTGGCAATTTTGGTCAGTAACATATTCTGGTCTTGTTTCTATTGTTAATCCTATTATTCTATGGATAGTTGTTTCATTTATAGTTATTGCTTCATCAATATTTTTTGCATATTTGATTTGTTTTTGGTTGGTTATATTATATTTATATCTTTTGTTTTCGGAGGTTTCATCAAGTCCTTGATGATCTATTTTTAAATCATCAAAAGTATTACATGCGTCATAAAGTCCTTTGATAAATTCTATTTTGTAATCATCTGGATACACATCCCATGTTCCACCAAGAACAATTATTTCTATTTTATCGGTATTATGACCTGATAAATATAAAGATATTAATCTGTTGTATACTTGTTTAATGGGGTCAAATTGGTTAAGTAATGCTCTCATAGCTCATGGTTCCGTTTTGATATAACTTTTGGGCATTTCAGGATCATTTGGACAAAAGATACATTTTCATGGACATCGAAAAGGTTTGGTTAAAACTTGTACAGCGACAATTCCTGACTCAGATCTAATTGATCTTTTTTTGAGTAATTGTTCTACTTCTTTATTTGCTATAATTTTTCAAGTAGCAAGCATATTACGGTAAATTTGAATCAAACTAATATTGCTTGGTAAATCTTTTAGTTTATTAATTTGCGAAAAATTTTTCTTGAGTTCTTTGAGCTTTTCAAGACTAGGGGAGCTGTAGAGTTCTATGATAATATCTTCTTTTAGCATAAGAAATATTAACTGTAAATTGTAATAGTGAGTTTAGGAAAATAGAAAAAAAAATCAATTAGTTAATTTCAAGTTAAGTTGCTTACTATTTTTTGTTATTTAAAAAAATCCGGATTAACCGGACCTTCCTTTACTTTATTTGCATTTGGAGCCTAAAATACTTTTTTATTTCTTCTGTTTGCTGGCACTTTAGACTTAATAAATCTTGATTGTAATATGTTGAGTAATAACTCAACATTCTTTCTTTATCCCACCACCATTCATTATTATCGGATACTATTTCTAAACGAAGTGCAAAATCAATCAAAAATGATGCTTTGAGTGTTGGTAGATCGAGAACCATCTGATTGAAAACTTTTTGTTTTTCGGTTCCGAGATACCTTTTGATATCTCTAGAAATGTTGCACAGTATCTTTACTGTGATGTCTCCGTATTCTATCCCTCTTCCTGCATAGAATGAAGAATTGGTCGATAGTCCATTTTTTTCTAAAATCTCATTGATATTATTCATAGTTTATTATTTTTTTCTTACTTATAATAATTATTTATTAAAAGTCAATATCTAATCATATAAAGTAAAGATGAAATTTGCATGATAATTATCTATTTCTTGAGCGGCTGGTATGGTTATTCTTAGTGAAGGAGTATTTCCATATTTTCCTATATTACAAGCATTTTGATCTACTCATTTTATCTTGTATATATAATTATAAACACTATCCAGTGGTTGATATTCTTGAAGTTCTGTAGCAATATGTACTGATGAAGAATTATTTCCTTCTAATACATTGATATTTGAATTTGCTTTAAATTCTATATTACTAGCTGGTATTACAAATCCATTTTCTCAAATCATGTCTCATGATAATTGGATTGTTGTATATCGTCATGTATATCATCTTTTATCATATATTCGGAACATATTATCTATACCGGTAAATTCTTTTTCGATTATTTGATCTTCAACTTCTCATCTTATTATCATATTCATATTTAATGTTGGTACTCAATAAGTATTTTCTTCGAGATTAATAGTAAATGTTCTTCAGGTTGTTGTAGTATTACCATTTTTATCTATAGCAGTGATATTATAGGTATAAATTCAATCTAAAAGACAAAATTTGTTTATTATTACTTCTCGTATATTTTGTGTTTGCTTTGATATCATAGTTGGTTGGATTATTATTCAACTTTGATATATTGTTGTTATTTCTCCATTTCGATCTAAATAAACATTAAATAAATTTTCTTCTGTGATATCTATAGATCCTATAAATTGGTTAGATTCAGTGGTTATATTATCTTCATATGTTTCTCCAGTAAATGTTATTATAGGAAAATCATAATCTATTAGATGTTCAAAACTTCTAGCAAAACTCCAGTCTCCTATATTATTAACTCAATCTATTCATCTTACACTTCGATAATATATTCATTGCTCTAATGTGACTGTTGATCCTGTAGTTGTTGTATAACCTGATGTATAAATACTAGAAAAATCTTCTCATGTTGAGATAATGTAATAATATTTGTTTATTCATATTCCATTATCGTTGACAGGGTTCCATAATAAATTCATTATTCATGTATTTGAAACGATATTGTTATTTGGATTAATTAAATTTGGAGTTTCAGGTCCTTGTTTATCTATATTAATTGTGGCAGAAGTTTTGATAGATTCGTTATTATCCAAAATATCTGTAGAATAATATTTAATCTGTTTACTTGTTACTGTTCATGTATCTCATGTTATTAAAATAGTTGTTCCTATATTGTTTGGCGTACAATTTTCTCCAGATATGGCAACACAATAATAAGTATTATCTATACCAGCTCATGTTTCATATGTAATCAAATTAATAATAATATCATTTCCTGTTCGTGTACTTGTTGCATTATCATTTGTTACAGGAGCTGTACCATCATATATATAGGTTCCTGTATTACCAATACTAGTATTTCAAGCAATATCATTAATTTTAAATCTGATATTTAATGTAGAAGTAGATCAATTTACAATACCTGTACAATATCCAACGGTAGAATTTCAATTGTATGTTGCTATAGCTCGTGTAGTTCAAGTTGTATACATACACGTAGCTCAGCTAAGACCGTTAGTATCAGAAACATTTGCTCTAATAGTTATATCTCATTTATAATAGAGTGATCAATTTTGTCCTGTTCCTGTTGTTCAGCTAGATATGTATCATGTTGAGATGGTAGGAGCTGTAGAATCGATACCTCACCAATTGATAGTTATGTTAATAGTAGAGTTTTCATTATCTTTAACTTGAATGATACAAAAATCATTACCAATTTGACCAGCACTAGGCGTATAAGTAATGGTATCACCAGCAACTGAACAAGTACCTTTCGTTCATTGAGTAACTATTCAACTATATACGATATCAGTATTTCCACAACTTCATTCAGTAGCACTAGAAAGCGATTTCCAATCAGCAGTTCTAGCAGTGTTTCCAACAGTTGAATGACCAGTAAAATTATTAGCAGTAATGCCAACATTATTAAAGGTATAGGTAGCAGTTTTATAAGAAGAATTACCTAACGCATCTTTAACTCGTCAAGTAGCAAGAACAGATCATGGTTGTCCAGCAGTAATCGAAGTAGAGGTTGTTGTTCACCAAGTTGTTCCATTGAAACTATAAGGAGTAGCATGAAGTCCCACTCAGGTACCATCACTAGCAGCAGTGATAGTTAAAGATCCAGCTACACATTCGTTACCATTAGCGTTACTGAATGTGAAAATAGGAACTATACTATCTTTGTTATAGGTTTCAGTTTCAATAGAAGAAGTATTACAGTTATTGAGAGCATCACAAGAAATAGCTCTGAGTGTAGTAGTAGAAGAGAATGTTGTATTAGTTCGTACAGGAGAAGTTGCTGTAGGATTACTACCGTTTGTAGTATACCTTACTTGAGTACCTCAAACACCAGGAGAACAAGAGATAGTAGAAGTAGCTCAAGAGAATCGGTATCAAGAAGGAGTACATGTAGGAGCAGCAGTAGGAGCGGTAGTATCAATATCTCACCAAGAAACAGTTATATTAGCGGTAGAATTTTCGTTATCTTTAATTTGGATGATACAAGAATCGTTTCCAATTTGACCAGCACTAGGAGTATAGGTAACAATGTTACCAGCAACTGAACAAGTACCTTTCGTTCATTGAGTAACTATTCAACTATATATGATATCAGTATTTCAACAACTTCATTCACTAGCACTAGAAAGCGATTTCCAATCAGTATTTTTAGCAGTATTTCCAACAGTTGAATGCCCAGTAAAATTATTAGCAGTAATA
>CAZPFR010000014.1:0-25179 GCA_964586005.1 uncultured Candidatus Peribacteria bacterium
TTTGCAGAATTTCCGTTTTGGAATAAAATTAACTAATACATATATCTTTAAAACTATAAAAAACATAATGCACACAAATGATCTTATTGATATAAGAAATCTTACTTGGGGACATTCTGATAGTCCGATGCTTCTTTTTAATAACTACAATTTTTCATTAAAAAAATGAGAATTCTGTGTGATTATGGGAAAATCAGGAACAGGAAAATCTAGTTTAGCAAAAATTATTATTTGAGAGAAAAAAATAGGAGAAAAAATGGTATATTATAAACATGAAGATATATCCAAATATAGTGATGAAGAACTACAAGCATATAGAAGAAAAATGTGAATTATTTTTCAGGATTATAAATTAATTGAATATATGACAGTCAAGGAAAATATTACCTATCCATTGGTATTATATGGAGTAGGGGAGTCAATTATTGAAGCCAAGTACAAGAAGCTTCAACAAAAATATACTATGGAATATTTAGAAAATTTGCCGGTAAAATTTCTAAGTTCAGGTGAAAAACAGAAAGTTGCAATAGCAAGAGCAATGATTCATGAACCAGAATTTATTATTGCAGATGAACCAACAGGAAATGTGGATTGGGAGCATACACAAATAATAGGAGATCTGCTTATTCAATCGAACCAAAATGGAAATACGGTTTTATTGATTACTCACGATATTCATTTGGTAAATTATCTTAAAGAGAAATATAAAATTAGATTGGAAATATTACATTAAAAAATCAGATTTTATTCTTTTGTTTTTTTGCTTATGACGGACAAAGATACAATTTTAGAGAAAATACATAATCACATTGCAAATTTGGATATTGCAGGATATTTAAAAGAGGAAGTATGTTCCTTGTGTAAATATCTTCATTATTATAAATTAAAAAATATGTATCAAAATATAGATACATTAAAAGAATATTTATTTTTTCTAGATCATCATAGCACACAACAAATTCACTCATTAGAATACAAAGAAAATTATGATTTACCAGAATCTAATCACGATATTTTCTATTATGTATCAAAAAAATGATTAGATATTATTTGAAAAAACAAAATTCATCAAAAAATATGGGAAGATTTTTATAGTCTATCATATATTATGCAAGCAGTAAAAGGTTTTTTATTGCTCACCGCTGATGAATTTTGTAATGCGACACCAACAAGAATGTCTATAAATAAATTACTCCGAAAACAAGAACAAAATAGCTAATACAAACAAAAATCATACAAAAGAAGTCAAGATTTTCAAAAAGGTCTTGATTTTTGTTCTGATTTTGTTAAAAGATAACACGTAAACCAAAGAAAGTAGGCTGTTTATTTTATAAAACATAAGTTCCTACCGAGGATATTCATAAATAAGAAAGTATACAACTTTCTCTTCTCTTATGTATAACTCGATCTTGGTGATCGATTTTTTTTTAATTTTAGATGGTGTATTCATACAATGGCTATTACAAAAGAAAAGAAAAAAGAGCTTTTGAAGCAATATGTTGAAGATCTAAAAAATTTTGGAAGTACATATGTTATTAACCAAAATGCTATACCAGTAGGTATTTCAACAAAAGTAAGAAACGAAATGAAATCAACTAATGCTAAATTTAATGTTATAAGAAAAAGAATTTTTCTTAGAGCGGTAGAAGAAGCTGGTTTGGAAAAGGTAGATTTAGATAAATTGCAAGGAGCTGCTGTTGCCATTTTTGCTCAGAATGAAGATTTTTCACCACTCAAAATTATTGCAAAATATGGTAAAGAATTTGAAAGAAATAAAGAAAATGGAAGTTTTGGATTTCTTGGTGGATGGTGTGAAAAACAATGGAAAGATGATACATATGTGTCAGAATTGGCAAGTATAGGTTCAAAAGAAGAACTTCTATCCAAATTTGTTTACCTATTACAATATCCTGTTCAATCTTTTGCTTGTGTTATTGATCAAGTAGCAAAGAAGTGAACATAATACTAATTTAATGTTAAATTATTTAACATAGTTGTTTATTTATATTATTATACTATTAGAATGGAATTGACACAAAATGCACAAAAAGTATTGGATCTTATATCAGAAATGAATCCAGTAGAATTAAACGGTCTTGTGAAAGCTATTGAAGAAAAATTTGGAGTTAGTGCTGCTGCTATGGTTGTTGCTGGTGGTGCTGCTGCAGGTGCTGCAGATGCTTGAGCATGAGCTGCTTCTGATTCTGTTAATGTAGAATTAACTGATGCAGGGCAACAAAAAATTGCTGTTATTAAGGTTGTAAAAGAAGTTTTAAATCTTGGACTTAAAGAAGCAAAAGATTTGGTAGAAAAAGCACCAGTTATTGTAAAAGAAAATATTAAACAAGATGAAGCTGATGCGCTAAAAGCAAAATTAGAAGAAGCTGGAGCAAGTGTTTCTTTTAAATAGTTTTTTCTAAGGAATAAATTTTTCTTTATTTATTACGCAATTTTAGAGTATGAGCATAACAACAAAAGAGGTAGTTGATGCACAACTTCATATTGGTACACTAAAAAGTGAAGCACATCCTAAAACATCAAAGTTTTGGTCTGATGTTGTTAATGGTGTGGTTGTTATCAATCCAGATGTAATAGTGAATCAATTGGAAGTAGCTAGAGAAAAAGTTCAAAAGGCAAAACAACAAGGAAAACAAATTCTTGTCGTATCTGAAAAAAAGATGTATGCTGATGAATTAGAAGCTTTGTGAACAAAAATTGGTTTCAGTTATTTAAATTATAAAGTTCCAGGAGGTTTTTTAACGAATTTTGATACTTTAAAGAAAAGAATAGAATCTATGAATTCTATGGAACGTTTTTTGGAAACAGAAACTTATCGTTCTTTAACAAAAAAAGAACAATTAATATATAAAAGAAAATTAGCTAGAGTATTTAAAATATATAAAGGAGTAAAAAATTTATCAAAAAAGCCAGATTTAGTTATTGTTCTAGATGGTTTGATGATGGAAAATTTTGTAAACGAAATAGAAAAACAAAAAGAATCTGATTCTATTCTTATTTGTGGTACTAATTTTCCTAGATGGTGGAAAGAAGATAGTTTAATTGTTGCTAATATCAATAGTCATAAGAGTATTGATTTTGTTCTAAAAACTCTCTTATCTTAATTATTAACTTTATGGATCAACAAAATGTAATAGAAATACCAGAAATTTCACTACAATCTGTTCTTGAGTCTTCTCAAAATGTGTATATACCAAGCAGTGTAGAAAAAAAAAGAGCATTAATGATGTATTTGTTTTTTGGTATTATAATAAGTATTGTTAACAAAAAAGTAAATGATTTTGAATATTTTCATCTAAAACAATCTATGGGATGGTGGATGCTTTTTATATTAAGTGTATTGATATCTGCCATAATCTTGTTTATTCCTATCATTAAAATAGTCTGAATACTTTGGTTGTTATTAGTGATTTGAATATTAGTTTTCTTTATAAAACAGGTATGGTCTGGTAAATATTATACTGATCAAACAAAATATATATTTGGAATATTTCCATCTTTGGGATATTGGCTTATTACATTGTTTGATATTAATTTTGAAGATAGTACTATTTCTCAAATAGATCAACCAAATGAAAAGAAATAAAAAATAAATTTTAGTTATTAACTAATATATATGGCAGTAGATATAACACTTCTCAAAAAATTAAGAGATGCAACATTTGCTCCTTTGGGAGACTGTAAACAAGCCCTTGAAGATGCAAATGGTGATTTTGATCAAGCTCAAGAAGTTTTGAGAAAAAAAGGAATATTGAAAGCTGGTAAAAAAGCAGAAAGAGAAACTAATGAATGAACAGTAAAGTTGATTCAAAATAATGGTTGGTTAGCATGATTAAAACTTCTTTGTGAAACTGATTTTGTGGCAAAAAATGAAAATTTTGCAGAACTTACAGATACGTTATTAGAAAAAATAATTGCTCATCAATCAGAAATAAAAGGATTGGATACTATAGATTCAGAATTATTAGCATCTTTAAATGCTATTATAGCTGAGTTTGTAGGAAAAATAGGAGAAAATGTACAAATAGGAAGTGTTATTTTAAATAACAATACAGCATTTATATATAATCATCCATGAAATAAAGTTGCTTCAATTATTTATTATGAATGAACAGATAATGGTATTGCAAAAGAACTTGCTTTGCAAGTAGCAGCAATGAATCCTACTTATCTTTCTTTTGATGATATTTCTGCTGAAGAAAAAAATACATTATTATCACAATATCGTGTGGAAATGGCTAATAGCGGAAAACCAGAAAATATTATTGAACAAATTATTGAGGGAAAATTGAGAAAAACATTATGAGAATCAGTCTTATTAGAACAAGAATATATTAGAGATGGAGCAAAAAAGATAAAAGAAATAGTTCCAAGTGAATTTGTAGTGAAATGATTTGTAAGATGGTCTATCTAGTTTATAGTATATTTTTATTTTTAGAATCTATTGTAACATGAAAAATTATGAACTTGTTTTATTAATAAACCCATCTGTTCAAGATAAAGAACAAAAGGAGTTTCTTTCAAGTTTAGAACAAGAAATTATGGGAAAGGGTTTGGTTAAAAAAGATGAGATATGATTGCATGAATTAGCTCATGATCTATGAGAAAAGAAATGAAATAATAAATTCTATTTTGTTTCTTATTATATCAAAGCTGACTCAAAGACAATTGATGCTATTCACAAATATTTTTTGTATAACAAAATTTTGTATAGATACTTTTTGTTTGGAATGACAAAAAATGAAGAAATGTTTGATTTTGTCAAAGTACAAAAAGAATTACAAAAGGTTATCGATGAATGGGTAGAAAAAAAGAAATGAAATAAAATAACTTTCTTTACAAAAGAAGAAAATAAAAAATATATTTCATGGAAATCTTTGCCTATGTTAAAAAAATATATGACAAGATTTTGAGATATTAAACCTAGAAAATATACAGGAAATCCAGTTAGTGTTCAAAAAGCATTAAGAAAAGTTCTTATTAGAGCTAGAGAAATGGGTGTTCTTGAATATATAAAATAGTTATGTACTACCAAGTCTTTATTTTGGTAATTGATAACTTATATTAAATCAGGATATTACTAAATTATTTACATTTTTACTTTAAAAGAGATGGCAAGTAAATTGAGAAGAATAAGACAATATTCTCGAAGAAAAAGACTTACTAAACATGGATTTAGAGAGAGATTACAAACAAAAAATGGAAAAAAAGTTTTAGCAAGAAGAAGAGCTAAAGGGAGAAAACAATTAACAGTACAAAGAAAAAAATAGTAGTAATAAGGAGTATTATCGTGTTTAATGAAATATGAAAGACAAAAACTCTGTTTATTTTCTTAATGTAAACCAAAACCAATGCCTATAAAAAAAACTACTAAAAAAGAAAATATATCTCCAAAAAAGGGAGTAAATAAAAATCAAAAAATTTCTGAGAAAATTAAGAAAACATGAGGAATATCATCAAAAGAAATATTGTCTAAAACTACTACAACAAAGAGAGAAAAATCTAATTTAGTAAATAAATTAGATATTTTTCGTGATTGTGAAGTGAAAAATGATAGAATTTTCCTCAAAAAATGAAATACATTTGCTGATTTTCCAGATATTTTGGCGTTGCAAAAAATGTGATATGATACATTTATTAATAAATATTTGGAAAGGTTGTTTGATACTATTTCTCCAGTACGAGATATTGCTGGTGAAAAAATGTACGTAACAATATCAGATATAAAAGTTTCTGAACCTATTGATGATGTAAAAACCTGTAAGAAAAAAGAACTAACGTATTGATGAATTATTACAGGAAAAGTAAAATTAGTTGATTCCATAAATAAAAAAACATTATTTACAAAACGTGCAAATATTGGAATTTTACCGTTAATGACAAATTCAGCTTCTTATATTATTAATGGAGTTGAAAAAGTTATTATTTCTCAGATAATTAGATCATACGGTATTTTCTTTTCACAAAAAGATTTTAAATATGGATTTAAGGTTATTCCTGAAAACTGACCTTGGTTAGAAGTAAATACTGAAAAATCTGGTGTCGTTGTTGCAAGAATTAATAAGTCTAGAAAGTTTCCAATAACTTCATTATTGAGAGTATTGGGAGCTGAAACTGATGATGAAATAAGATCTTATTTTAAAAATTGTTTTGATGAAGAAGATTTCAATTATTTGGAAACAACGCTCAAAAAAGATACTACAACAAACGCATTATCAGCAGCTGAATTAATTTATAATAAAGTAAGACCAGGAGAATTGATTGATCCGGTAAATGCTTTAGATTACATCAAAAATCAATTTCTCAATACAGAAAGAATTTTTGTTGGAAGAATTGCTAGACGTAAAATAAATGCAAAATTATCGTTAAATAAACCATTGGATGGTGATATTGCAAATGTTTTTGATGGAGAGGATTTGGTTGCTTCATTGAAATATTTGTTCAATTTATCCAATGAAAAGAAATGATTTTATGTAGATGATTCTGATCATTTGTCAAACAAACGTATTAGAACAATGGGGGAAATTCTTTTTGCTCATTTACAGCCAGTAATGAGAAAATTTGTAAAAAGTATAAAATGAAAACTAAGTATTTTAAATGCCGACAATGCAATCAAAATTACTGACCTAGTAAATTTCAAAATAGTAGATAATGCAGTAAAAAGTTTTTTTGCAACTTCCCAATTATCCCAATTTCTAGATCAAATCAATCCTCTTGCTGAAGTGGAACACAAAAGAAGAATAACAGCTCTTGGGCCTGGTGGTCTCAAAAGAGAAACAGCAAAATTTGAAGTTCGTGATGTTCACCCTTCTCATTATGGAAGAATATGTCCTATAGAAACACCAGAAGGTCAAAATATTGGACTTGTAATTTATCAATCTCTCTATGCAAGAGTAAATGATGAAGGATTTCTCGAAACACCAGCACTCAAAATTCATCGTGAAGCAGAACCCAAAAAAGATACATTGATAAATAAAATTGCTCATCGTGATATCTTTGAATTAGATGCAAAATGAAATGCCACAAAGAAATTAATTGTAAAAGAGGATTCTTATATAGATTCAAAATCAGCAGATATTATAGAAAAACAATACGGTAAATTATGAAAGTTTGTAGCAGTAAAACCTTATTTTACTGATGAAGTACAATATATATCACCTGAATTAGATGAAAGATATTGTATAGCAGATGCTACAACTCCTATTGATGCTTACAATAATGTAAGTGAAATTCGTGTAGCAGCGAGACAATTTAATGAAATGGGTATGTTTCATGTAAATGATATTACTCATATGGATGTTAATCCATCTCAAATATTTTCACCAAATACTTCATTAATTCCTTTTGTAAACCACAATGATGCGGTACGTGCAGCAGTGGCAACAAACCAACAAAGACAAGCATTACCATTATTAAAGAGCGAAGCACCATTAGTAGGAACTGGATTAGAAAAAGATATTATTCAAATGACTCATGCAGTTATTAAGGCTGAAGATACATGAGAAGTTATTTATGTAGATGGAAAGAGAATCAAAGTAAAATACAAGAGTTGAATAAAAGAATATATGCTTCAAGTTTTTGTTAGATCAAATCAAAAAACATGCATCAACCAATTTCCAAAAGTTGTACTAGGTCAAAAAGTTGTTGCTGGAGATTTATTAGCAGAATGACCTTGTTCAGTAGATGGAGAAATGGCATTAGGAAAAAATTTAAGAGTCGCTTTTATGCCATGGAAATGATATAACTATGAAGATGCAATTGTAATTTCACAAAGACTTGTAAAAGATGATGAATTAACATCTATTCAAATAGAAGAACATGAAATCGAAGTTGCTGATACAAAACTTGGACCTGAGCAAACAACAAATGATATCCCATGAGTTTCTATGGGAAAACTCAAAAATCTTGATGAAGATGGTATTATTAGAATTGGTTCTAGAGTAAAATGATGAGATATTTTGATAGGTAAGATTACCCCAAAATCAGAATGAGAACTTACACCAGAAGAAAAATTAATTCAGGCTATTTTTTGAGATAAATCAAAAAATGTAAAAGATACTTCATTGTATATGCCATCATGAAGTGAATGAAAAGTAATTGACGTAGTTATTTTGGATGCAAAAAAATGAGACAATCTTATGGCTTGAGTAAGAAAAAAGATCAAAGTATATGTTGCAACAACAAGAAAAATTGAAGTCTGAGATAAATTAGCAGGAAAACATGGAAACAAAGGTATTATAGCTATTGTAGTTCCAGAAGAAAATATGCCATATACAGAAGATGGAAAACCAGTAGATATTGTTCTTAATTCATTATGAGTAATTTCTCGTATGAACATAGGACAGTTGTATGAATCTCAATTAGGTTTCTTAGCAAATCATCTTGGTGTTAAATTTGCAGTTCCAACATTTTCAAAATTTAGTGCTGAAGATCTAAGAAAATTAGCTAAATCAGTTGGATTTGAAGATTTGAAAATGACACTTTATAATGGAGAAAATGGAGAACCATATGCAGAAAAAGTGACTGTTGGATATATGCATATTCTCAAATTAGTACATATGGTAGAAGATAAAATTCATGCTAGATCAGTAGGTCCTTATTCTTTGATTACTCAACAACCACTATGATGAAAATCTAGACAATGATGACAAAGATTTTGAGAGATGGAAGTGTGGTCTTTGGAAGCATATTCTGCAGTATATACTCTTCAAGAAATGCTAACTGTAAAATCAGATGACGTATTAGGAAGAAATAAATTATATGAATCAATTATAAAAGGTCAAAAGCCAAAAATTTGATGATTACCAGAATCATTTAATCTTGTTACTTATTTGTTTAAAGGATTATGACAGAATGTAGAACCATTAACTACTGAAGAATTAGAAATTATACACCAAGAAAGAGTAAAGAAAATATTAGATTTATGATTATCAGGATTGATGGATAGTTCTCTTGTCTTTAATCAGTGATCAGCAGATGATAATATGCAAGAAAAAGAAGAAATTATTGATAATGTTATCAAAGAAATGGAAGATTTTTGAGACTTAGAATAATCTACTAACGTTTACACTTTAGTAACACTTTGTTCTTAGTAATACTTTACTTTTGCTCTTAGCATAAAATACTAAAAGCTGAAAACTAAATACTAAGAGCTAAATTATAAATTTTACTTTCTTTTAATAAAGTATGAATCAAAACAAATTTGATGGTTTGATTGTAAAATTAGCTTCAGTAGAAGATATAGAAAAATGGTCTCATGGTATAGTAGATAATCCAGATACCGTAAATTATAGAACAGGAAAGCCAAAACAAAGTTGATTATTCTGTGAATCAATTTTTTGACCCGTAAAAAATTATGAATGTAGTTGTGGAAAATATAAATGAGTAAGATATAAATGAATTGTATGTGAAAGATGTTGAGTTGAAGTAACTACCTCAAGAGTAAGAAGATCAAGAATGGGACACATAGAATTAGCGGTTCCAGTTATTCATGTATGGTATAAGGCCAGTCCTTTATGAGGTATTAATCAATTACTTAATCTTTCTGCAAATGAAATAGATAAAGTATTGTCTTTTGTAAAATATATTCTTATCAAAGATATTGCCAAAGAAACAAGAGATCAAATCAAAAAAAAGTTAGAACTAGATTATGCTAATAAGGTAAAAGAAATCGAACAATTATACAAAGAAGAATTAGAAAATAATACAGAGAAGAAAAAAGTAAAAGATGTAGAAAAATTATATAAAGATAATATTGAAACATTAGAAAAAGAATTTTTGAGAATAAAATCTATTATAGCTGATTTGAGTATATGATCTACAATCATGGAAAACGATTATAGAGCTGTTTTTGCATCAATGTCAGATTTAATTATATTTCAATCAGGGCCGGAAGCAATTTTAAAAATGCTACAATCAATTGATGTAGAGAAAGAAATAAAGAATAAAGTACAATTATATAGAGAATTAAAATCTGAAGAACAAAAAAGAAAGACTATAGCGTTGATAAAATTATTAATTAATCTACATATTTCTTGAGTAAAGCCAGAAAATATGGTAATTAGAAAATTACCTGTTATTCCACCTGATCTTAGACCAGTAGTACAACTCGAATGATGAAGATTTGCATCATCAGATGTAAACCTTTTCTATAGACGTGTACTAATGAGAAATATAAGACTTAAAAAAATGATTCAAGTTTGAATGCCAGATGTTGTGAAAAAAAACGAAATAAGATTGTTACAAGAATCAGTAAATAACTTATTAGTAGGAGAAAAAAATAGTGCAGCTGGAGCTGGAGCTGGAATCAAGGTGTTCAAATCTCTTTCAGATATGCTTTCTGGAAAAGAAGGAGTATTTAGAAAAAATTTGCTTGGAAAAAGAGTAGATTATTCATGAAGATCTATTATTACTGTTGGTCCAAACCTAAAACTTAATGAATGTTGATTACCAATATATATTGCAGTAAAAATGTTTACTCCTTTTATCATAGGAAAACTTATCGAAAAAAAGATTGCATATACACCAAAACAAGCAGAAAAAATGATTAAAGAGGAGTCTCCAGTAGCTTTGACGTTTTTGGAGGAGGTAATCAAAGATAAGTACGTACTTCTCAATCGTGCTCCAACACTTCATAGACTTTCTATAGAGGCGTTTAGAATAAAATTAATGCCAGGTAAAACAATAAGAATTCATCCTCTTGTTTGTCCTGCTTTTAATGCCGATTTTGATGGAGATCAGATGGCGGTTCACTTGCCTATCTCAGATGAAGCTCAAATCGAGGCAAGAGAACTTATAGCTGCAGATAAAAATATTTTAAAACCAGGTTCTTGAGATCCTACAATTACTCATTCTCAAGATATGGTATTATGAATTTATTATCTCACGGATTTTTTTGATATAAGATATCCAGAAAATACGACAGAAGCTGAATGGGCAAAAAACAATCCAGTACGTGGAATATTTGCATCAATGGAGAAAGTACTAGAAATGTATAGTAATGGAGATCTTAAAATTAAAGATAAAATAATTTTGATATACAACAACGAACCAATTGAGACAATAGTAGGAAGAATAATTTTCAATAATATCCTTCCTGAAAAAATCAGATTTATTAATACTAAACAAAAATCAAAAGATTTAAAAAAGATTCTAAGTAGAATATTCGATGAATATGATATGGCTACTACAGTACAAGTTGCTGATGCAATCAAAGATTTAGGATTTAAATATTCTACTTTGGCAGCAACATCAATAAATGTATTAGATATGATGGTTCCGAAAGGGAAGGATGATGAATTGAAAAATTGAGATGATAGAACTAATGAAGTTTATAAATATTTTTACAAGTGATTCTTTTCTGATGATGAAAAACACAGAAATATCATTAGAATTCGAACAGAAGTAAAATCTACAGTAGAAAAAAGTTTGAAAGATATTACAGGTCCAGGACAAGATTTATATACAATGATTGATTCTGGAGCGAGATGATCTCAAACACATATGACTCAGATATCAGGTATGAAATGATTAGTTGTTAATCCTAAATGAGAAATTATAGAACTTCCTATCAAAAATTCTTATGTAGAATGACTTAGGCCTATTGAATATTTTATTTCTGCCCATGCAGGTAGAAAAGGAAAAGCAGATAC
The DNA here is from genome assembly GCA_964586005.1 of uncultured Candidatus Peribacteria bacterium. GTDB lineage: Bacteria > Patescibacteriota > Gracilibacteria > Absconditabacterales > Absconditicoccaceae > UBA5124. Next base: position 11,670 of record CAZPFR010000014.1, read on the forward strand.
TGCCTTGAGAACAGCAGATTCATGATATCTTACAAGAAAACTTTGTGATTCAGCTCAAGAAGTAATTGTAAGAGAAAAAGATTGTGGTACTGATAGATCATTGATTTTTTCAAAAACAGAATATGAAGCTATCGGTGAAGATTTTTATCGTGCATTGTATGGTAGAGTAGTAGCAGAAGATATTCAAGATGAAAAATGAAATATTTTATTTTCAGCTGGTGAATTACTAACAAAAGATCGTGTTTCTTTGATAGAAACATTGAATATATCAGAATTAAAAATCAGAAATCCATTGGTATGTACTACAATAAGTGGAGTATGTCAACATTGTTATGGAATGGATCTTTCAACAAGAAAAATAGTAGATATAGGAGTTCCTGTAGGAATTATAGCTGCACAATCAATTGGTGAACCTACTACTCAGTTGACAATGGATACCTTCCATACATGATGAGTAGCATCAGGATCAGGAGATATGACACAAGGTGTAGATAGAATTAAACAATTATTTGAAGTAAGATCTCCAAGTTTACCAGCAATTGTTGCACCATTTGATGGGACAGTTTCATTTTATGAACATAATAAAATGAGATATATAAGAGTTCTTTCTGATTACCAAAAAAAGACTTATGTTACAAAAACAGGATATGAAATTGTAGTAAAAAAATGAATGGAACTATTGAAATGAGAAGTATATGCAGTAAAATGAAAAAGTAAGTTAAAGGTTCAAGAAGAATGAAAAGTATTAGAGATAAAAAAAGATTTTATAGTATTATGAGTACAAGAAGCATTTAGTAAAGCCCTTCACGGATTATCTCCAAAAGTAAAAGAATGAGATGAAGTATATAAAGGTGATGTACTTACTCTTTGAACATTAGATGTAAGAGAATATAAAGATATTGTATGAGATCTTTTGGCTCAAAAATATATTATTAGAGAAACAAAAAAAGTATATGCAGCTCAATGACAAGATCTCAACGATAAACATATTGAAATTATTGTAAAACAATTGTTTTCAAAAGTATTTATCGAAGATTCTTGAGATAGTAGTTTAATTCCAGGAACACATGTAAAATATGAAGAATTTGTTCGTATGAATAAAGATCTAGAATTACAAGGAAAAACTGCAGCAAAAGGAAGAAGATTAGCATTAGGATTGACTAATATTGCAAAAGAAACAGATTCTTGGTTATCTTCTGCATCATTCCAAGAAACTATTAGAGTAATGGTTGGTGCTTCTTTGAGAGGTGCTATTGATACGTTATCTGATCTAAAAGCTAATGTTATTATCGGTAGATTATTACCAGTTGGTGGAGTATACAGAAAATCACAATGACTAGAAGAATAAAATCACTTGAAATATTATTACAAATAAATAAAAACAAAAACTGTCAATTTTTATTCATTTTTTGAACATTATGGCACACAAAAAAGCTGGTTGAGCATCAAAAAACCTAAAAGACTCTAATCCAAAGTACAGAGGAGTAAAAGTATTCTGAGGACAATCAATTACTGCAGGAAATATTGTTGTTAGACAAAAAGGATCTAAATATGAGTGTGGAAAAAACACCTATTTATGAAGAGATTTTTCTATACATGCATCAGTTGATGGAGTAGTATCTTTTTCTAAGAAAAAATTTGAAAAATTCGATGGAAGAAGATATCTAAAAACTGTTGTAAACGTAGAATAAGTATTTTAGAATATATTTCTTAGATCTTAGAAACTAATCACAACTAATTTTATTTATAAAAAGATAAAAATGACTATCGGTCCAAAGAAAAAGATATCAAAAACACAGAGTCGCAAAAGACATGCTACCTGGGAAACTCTCAATTTAAAAAGAATTGTTTCTACATACCAAGTAGGAAAATGTGCTAACTGTTGAGCAAGAAAATTGTCTCATAGAGTTTGTCCAGTTTGTTGATATTACAAAGGAAAACAAGTTCTTACTATAAAATCAAAAAGTAAGGAAAAAATTATTAGTGCATAAGAGAATTAAGAATTTTGTTTTTTTATCTTAATTCTTACGATTCTCTCATGAATATAAGAGCTAGAATAAATGCTAGAAAAGTAGCGCTGTCATACATTTATCAGCACTGCTTTTTTTCAAATCTTCTCCATCAAAAATCAGCTATAGATGAAATATTATTTATAGACAATATTTTCCAAACACAAACAGAAAAGTTTCAAAAAGAAAAAGATCATTTGTTGGAAAAATTTTCTGTTTATTATACATCGACTTTTGAGGATCATGTAGAAGATTTTATAGAAACATTTTTTGATGAACGATCTAAAGAAGATATAGATTTTGATTATCTCTTGAAGGTTGTTCCTGCTATAAATAATTTAGAGAAAGAAATAGAAGAGCAGGTAAATACGTATATAACTACATTTTCTTATAATCAAATGGATGTAATGGATAAATCATTATTTTTATTGGGATATGTAGAACGAAAAATATTAAAAACTCCCAAAGAAGTTATTATAAATGAACTTATAGAACTTGCAAAAAGATATTCAGATGAATGATCTCCCAAATTAATCAACGGAATTATGCACAAAATTATCCAATAAAGAAACTTACCTCAGGGTAAGTTTTTTGTTTGCATCTTTTATCCTTTTTTGTATACTGAAACACACGTATTTACCTTCAAGGCAAAAAATGATTATAGGTAATCAACAAGCAAAAAATCAACTCAAAACATATTTACAACAACATACCTGAGAGGCTACTGGGCAAGCAAGCTTTTTTTTGTTGCATGGACCAATCAATATTGGTAAATCTGCTATCGCACTAGAGCTTGCCAGCGAATACCTCGGTGATTATATTCATTGATGATTACTTCATATAAGAGATTTTTCATCGATTCTTGGCAAAAAACATACGATAAAAGTAGAAGAAACTAATTCTACAGAGGATTATAAACTGCTTTGGAATGATTATCAATATCAAGATAGAGGAGTAAGAGAAATCAACAATCGATTACAACAGTCCTCATTCTGATGATCAAAAGTTGTACTTATAGAAAATATAGAAAGAATGACAAAAGAAGCTACAAATGCTTTTCTTAAATCATGCGAAGAACCGCTTGCCAAAAGAATTATTATAGCAACAACATCAAACAAAGCTAAGATATTAGATACGATTTTATCTAGGGCAATTGTTATCCCGTTTTTTCCCTTGTCAGATCAAGAAATGCAAGAATATATGAAAATACATAACATCACAATAGAATCAGAAGAATTACAAGATTTATTACTGATGATGGCAATGGGTAAACCATGAACATTGGATATATTTTACAAAAAACTAGAAGAAGATTCTGATCTCAAACAAAAATTGTTATCTATAATCCATTTACTACCTCAACCAGGAAAAATAGGAGAAAAATATAAAATTCTTGAATATTTCCAACAACAAGGTATGTTTGAACAATTTTTAGATGCTTGGATCGCTTATACGGTACGTCATAATCTACCAAACACAGAAAACCGATTAAAAATAAAAAAATTATTACAAGCAAATATTCAAAAAGAAAATGTAATACTCTATGGAATACTAAATTAATTTATAATTTACAAAATTTAATGAATACGTACAAAAAAACAATAATCTGACTCTTATTATTAATATGAATAACACCAGTATTCGCTAGTGATCGGGATCTGCCTGGTATTACTATTATTTCTCGTACCGAATGGGGAGCTAATGAATCAATAAGAATGGCTTCAATGTCATATGCAGAACGTAAAGCACTACAAAACAGCCAAAGTGAATTGGAAATGAAAAATTTAGAAGAAACGAATTTTGAAAAATATATAGAAAAGCAAAAAGAAGAATACGAGAATTCTATGAGAAACGAATATCTTATGGATAATTTTTCTGATGAACAAAAAGTTAACAACGTTATTTATCAATATTGAGATTCATATCTAAAACGACCTCAAAGTTATCATTACCAAAAGACAAAGATAATAGTTCATCATACAGCAGGAAATACCTCAGATTTTACGGGAAAAGAAAGTGCTATCAATGAGCTAAAGGATATTTATATGTATCATACCAAAAATAGATGATGGTGAGATATTGGATATAATTTTATTATAGATCCTTATGGAAATATTTATGAATGAAGAGCCGGAGGAGATAGCGTTATATGAGCACATGCTAGTCGAAATAATACACCAAGTGTAGGTATATCATTAATGGGAAATTTTCAAGAACAAAAACCAACTCAACAACAGATAGATAGTCTGATTACGCTTATTACGGCATTAGCTAAAAAATATAATATAGATCCAACCGCAAAAGCAACATATCACAAATCTATTACAGAATTGCCGTATATGAAATCGGCTGAAGCATCAACAATTGCCGGACACAAAGATGCAGGAATAACATCTTGTCCAGGAAAATATGTATACGAATTATTACCTCAAATTAGAACCGCAGTTGTTCAAAGACTTGCAAAATGAGTTTTGGTAAGCTATTCGCAATTAGTAAAAATAACACCAACAATAAATCAAATAAAAACAACAACATCTACAACAAATATTTCTTCAGCAAAAGAGAAATGAATAGCTTTATTAAAAAGTCGAAACCCTGAGTTTGATAAAGTAACAAAATCATTACAAACGGCATATAAAAAGAAAAATAACATCAAAGATGCTACTACATCTACCAAAAAAATCTCTGCAAAAATATCAAAAGATCAAGTAAAACAATATTTAGAATCTGATATTTCTGTATTATTATATGAATTATCTACACAATATTCTCAACGACAAATAGGATGTTCTTCATCATGTTCTTTTCTGACTCCATCAGGGACATATACAGCAACATCTGCTTCTATAGAAATAAACGAATGAGGTTTGTTGTTACAAATAAATTGAGAAAAATATAATGAAACATCTATAAAGGTGCAAGCAGCCAAAAATGAGCTCATAGAGATAAAAAATTATCCAAGAGTATCTTATTTTAAAATACCTTGGAATACGTTCTATGGTAGCTTAACTTTTGGTAGAGGACAATTAAAAAATCTCAAAACAGGAAAATTTGTAAATCAAAATATTATTGTTAATACATTACCATTTCATCAATATCTCAAATGAATAGTTGAAACCAATGATTCGGAACATTCAGAAAAAATAAAAGTTATGAATTTAATCTCAAAAATGTATGCTGTATTTTACAAAAATGAAGCCAATAGACATCCATCTATTCCCGTTTGAGCATCTTATACTGCTATAGATAATCCAGAAATGTTTCAAAAATATGTATGAGCTGGAGTAGAAAAAACATTAAAAACAGTTCCATCTTTGGTTGATTCGCAAAAAACCGAAATTATTTTATATGATAATTATGTTCCTATTTTACCATATTTTAATTGTTCGGCATGATTTACCTGGTCAGCAAAAGCCAAACGATGATGGAATGATACACCATATTTAGTATCCAGAATTGATATGGATCAATGTACGAGTTTTAATGGTCACGGAGTATGATTAAGTGGAAAATGAGCTCAGTTTTTTGCAAAAAATGGTTGGAATTACAAAGAAATATTACACTATTATTATCCAGGTGTTCAGATTATTTCATTATAAATATCAAGGCGTTGCCCCTGCAGCGTCTTTTTTCTCTTATAGTTTATTTCTCTTTCTTTACCAATGAAATCGATTCTTACAAAATTATTTACGGGAAACCAAACAGATGCTTATGAATATATTATTGACCAGTATAATATCAAATGACGAGCAATAATAAATTATTTGTATTTTGCAAATATTACCGGAAAAAACCTTTTCAATGAAAATATAGTATTTACAGATAAAAGTGTATTTCAGGACGCACTAAAAGATGATTATAAAATTCTTTCTTCTACTATAATTTCTTCTGGATACAAAAAATCACTATTAGAATCTGATATTTTATTACCTGATGGTATTGCATTACAATTGTTTTACCGAATGGCAGCAAAACGTAAAAAAATACATACAAAAAAACAATGGTTAGATAATTTAAATGGAACAGACTATTGTTTATTCTTCTTGGATCGATTACAATCAGAAAAAGGAAAAGAAAATGTTGAAATATATTTATATTGAACATATCCATGAATTTTAGAAAAAACAAAACAATTTCTTATCAATCGCTGACATGATATCGTTTATTCACAAGATGGATACACAAATCTTGATCGAGATCAAATCAAAGAATTACGCAAAAAAAATAAAAAAAAGTATGCAATATTGCTTGTTGCAAGGACAACCCCAGAATATCCAATTCAAGAATTGTGGGCTTGGGCTAATACTGATAAAATCAGAGAAAATAGATTACTAGTTTTCAATCAATGATGAACATTTGATTTTTGGGCAGATATCCAAAAGAGAGCTCCAAAACTACGAAGAAAATTGAAATTAGAATGGCTGTGGAGATTAATAACAGATCCGAAAAGAAATTATAGGAAAGTATTTGATACATTGGCTATTATAAAATACATTTTCTCATATTTACTATTGAAAAATAAATAATTTTTTGTACAACAAATTCAAGGATTGTGATATAATTTTTTGTTTTAATTATAAAATTTCTTACATATGCGTATTTTAGTGGAAAAAAAAATATATAAAGATAATGATTCATATATAGATATTCATCAAAAATTAGTTGATAATATAGAATTTTCGCTATTTGTAGAATTTCAATCAGAAAAATTTCTTGAATATCAAAAAGATCTCCTACAAGAATTTGTAGCTGATTTTGTTGACAAAATACAAAATAATGAAGAAGCTCAAGATAATGATCTAATAAGAGAAAAATGTGAACAAGCATTACAAGAGCTCAATACTAAACTCAAAACATTTGCAGATAAAGTTCGTGATGTTGAATATTTTTCTATAAAATGATATATGCAAATAATTATAGGTGGAACATTAATTTCTTCTATGATAGGAACTGCTACAGTAATTATTCTGAGAGATCGTAAAATTTATTATACATTAACCAATTCAACAAAAAATTTATGAAAAATAGATTTGTTTTCAGAATTTATAGAATGAGACATAGAAAGTGGAGATGAAATTATTTATTTATGAACTAAACTCTCTGATGTTTTTGATGCATACGATATCAAGGATATGGAACAAATTATAAAAACAGAAGAAAATGTAATTTCTTTTATCGAAGAAGTACTATGATCAAGAGTAAATTACGAAGATGTTGGTTTTTTAATAGGACATACTCTTCAGGGAATGCTTCCTCATCCCAAAAATCCATCAAAATTTTCTTTGGAAAAAATTAGTTCAAAATTAGGGATATTTCAATCATGGAAAGAATTAGTATTAAAAAATAAATATCAGGTAACAGTTTGAGCATTGAGTTTGTTTGTAGCGTTTATGTTGTATAGTCTTGTTAGTCAACTTATGCAAAAACCTCAGTGAGAAGTATATGTAAATTCTCAGGGAGTAACTGTAGATCTGACTATCGATGATATCAAGAAAGATATAGTTTTGTTTAAATCAATGGATCCTACAAGTGACGAAAAAGCAATTAAATACCAAGAAATTCTCAATAAAGTAACTATATTACAATCAAAAGGAAGACGAGTAGAAGATTTACAAGAATTACAAAAAATATTAAAATCAGATTATTATAAATGATTTAATATTATTACAGTAACCAATCTAACACAATTTGATGATCCTGTTTTGGGAAAGAAAACAAGAATAATGACAATCAATTCAAGTGAAAAATCAACACTTGGGGAACTATCAAGAATAGAACATGCAAAAGATGTTATGATTGCATGATCAAAAGCAGCAATATTAGGTGTAGTAAATGAAAATAGCAGAGGTTCATTGGTATCGTATAATACAGAAGATAGTATATGATGATGTTCACTCAACTTATTGAGAAACGGTTTCTTTTGCTATACATCAAATGGAAAAATTTATGCTGTTACAAGAGCGGGTATAGAACCGTTAACAACATCAGATCCAGATGGTTTTCCTATGTCTATAGGAGGTATTGGTGTATATGGAAAATCAAATATTTATGTATTCTCCAAAAACGTAACAAATTTGGCAGATAGTACTTTAGTAACAAGATATCGTAATACACTATGATCTCAAGCTATCTATCAACAAGGACAAAGATATATGATAGCGCCGTCTCTTATTTCATGAATGAATTTTTGAACGCAATGATTTGGTAGTTTTGTAATTGATGTTAATTTCCTAGCTTGGGCAAATGGAAAACTTTATCAATTCCGAAGAAATCCAGCAACTTCTTTCAATCTTGCATATCGCGAAATAAAACTTCTTGGTTGAGATAATAAAACGATGACATACTCAAATAATGTAAGAATAATAAGTCCATCAAGTTCAAGATACGTATATTTATTTGACAAAGACAACCAAAGATTTTCTGTATACGAGTCTCGTCCACTAAAAACCAATGACCAATATGCAACTACGTATAACCTCAATTATTTATTTAGTTTTGTCTTTGATTTAGGCGCAAATAAAGTAATAGATGTTACTATACCAGATGAACTTTGAAACAGACCAGAATTGTATATTTTGACACAAGAATGAGTAAATAAAATTCAATTATATGAATTTATAGATAGTATCAAAAACGATAACGCACTAAAACAAATTAACTAATTTCCAAAAAAGGAGTGTCAAAAGATACTCTTTTTTTTGTTCCTTGACTTGTAAAACTTTAGAGAATTACTATACATAACAAACAAAAATCAGAATTTATCTATTTTTCTTATTGTATATAATGAAAACACTTTCTTCACAAGAACTTAGAAATTTACGAAATAATTTTCGAGAATCCAAACAACACAAATATCTCAACGAAGTATCTTTGGTCGCGGACAAAGAAAGTACAGCGATGTTTAATGTAGCTGGAATGCAACAACTTATACCGTATCTTATGGGAAAACCTCACGAACTAGGAAGGAGGGTTTTTAATATTCAAAGATGTATCAGAACAGTTGATATAGATGAAGTAGGTGATGCTTCTCATCTTACTTTTTTTGAGATGATGGGAAATTGGTCTCTTGGAGATTATTTCAAAAAAGAAGCGGTTCAGCGAAGTCGGGAATTTCTTACTAGCCCAGACTACCTAGCAATGGATCCTAAAAAAATAGCGGTGACGGTTTTTAAAGGTGATAAAAATGCTCCAAAAGATGAAGAGACCGCTAATTATTGGAAAAATGCAGGTTTGAGTGAGAATAAAATATCATATTTACCAGCAAAAAACAATCGATGGAGTCCAGGACCAGTATGACCTTGTGGACCAGATACAGAGATATTTTATCGAGTAGGGAACACGGAATATCCACCTCTAGAAAGTAATGTAGAAACAGATGAAGATAACTGGATGGAAATATGGAATAACGTATTTATGGAATTCTATCGTGATGAATCAGGTATCCTGACAAAATTAAAACAACAAAATGTAGATACAGGGATGGGATTCGAAAGAATGTGTAAAACAGTACAAGGAAAAGAAACAGTTTACGAAAGTGATCTTTTTTCTCCGATTATGGAGATTATAGCAAAATATACAAAACTTAGTTACCAAGATAATCAAAGAAGAATGAGAATTATAGCAGATCATCTAAGAACAGCTATAGTGCTTATCAATGATGGGTGTATTGCTTCAAATGTAGGTGCATGATATGTACTTAGGATGATTATCAGAAGAATGTATTATAATCTGATTTTACTCAATGATACTATTCAAGATTGATATACATCTTTATTCAATGAAATTATTGATTTTGTAGCAAAGCAACGTAATATTACCAATATACAAACCATTCAAAAATCACTTCAAGACGAACTTTCTCAATTTAAAAAAACCATAGCAAATGGAAACAAACTTTTGCAACAAATGATAGAAAAAAAACCAGATCAATTATTATGAAAAGATATTTTTATGTTGTATGATACATATGGTTTTCCAGTAGAACTTACCAGAGAAATAGCTCAAGAAAAGAATATAGCCATTGACGAAGAAGGTTTTCAAAAATCACTAGAGGAAGCTCGTGAAAAATCTCGTCAATGAACCAAAGACATGTTCAAAAAATGAACAGATCGATCAAAATATTTAGAATGAATTGAGCCGACAACATTTGTTTGATATAAAGAACTTATTTCAGAATTTTCAAAACTTATCAAAGATTTTGAGGTAGACGGACAAAGAATATTAATCTTTGATAAAACCCCATTCTATGCAGAAAGTTGAGGTCAAATCTGAGATTATGGAAAAATAATATTAGACGATGGAAGCGAAGTAGAAGTAATAGATGTAAAAAAGTATGAATGAGTATTTTTGCACTTTGTAAGATAAAATAGAAAATATTAACAATAGAAGTCGTTTTAACGCGACTTTGTTTTATAGTAGTTTATCAAAAATAATCCACCTACCAAAAAAGAGATTCAAGATATTATCACAATTCCAGAAATCATAGATCACTCAAAGGTATTTCTCAAATTTAATAGAATATACAATAATCAAGCTATAATAAATGTAATAGCTCCAACTAGTTCGTGCTTTCGAGAAATAATAAGCAAAATAGTAAGAATAAGAGAAGGAATGTTGTGAATAAATAAGCCTAAAATTGTTTGTCAAAAAGATAAATTAATATCGAAAATATCAAAAGAAAACAATACCAAGAAACAAATGAATAAAATAGAAAGTATTCTAGGTGTCCAATAATTTATTAACGTTTATTTTTTTATCTGGCATGATAAAGAAATAGAAATTAAAAGTTACTTTGTTTCATCCAAGATTATCTTTTTCTCAAATCAACCTCTTTCTTCAAGTTTTTTTAATCTAATTTTTTCTAATTGTTCCTTGGAAAATCAATGAAAATCTCCTATAGCATAAACAACTTCCAAAACATCAGCAAGTTCTTCGGCTACATTAGTTCAAGAAAAAAGTTCTTTACCTTCTTCATAAAATTTATCTTCTAATTTTTTTTTATATTCTTGATCATCTGCAATATGAGTAATAGCTTGTTCTCATCCGCTTTGAATAATTTCAGGTATTTTATCTCTAACAAGTTTGTTGTAAGATTTTGATGTCATTAGTTTAAAATAAATTGATAAAATATTGAAAATTTCAAATCATAAGAGTTATCTTGTATGATAATTCTCCAACACCTACTGCTGCCCAAATAATAAAAAAGAATAAAATAAGTTTGATACTACGAGCAAAAGAAATTCAGATTTTTTTATTGATATATGACGAAAATTTAGGAAAATAAATCAAAGAAAGTAGTAACAAAAAAATTCAGAATCCAAAATCATTGCCCCAAAATATATTAATGAGTCATATAATAACGACAAGTACTCAGCATACATAACCTAATAATTTATCCATCAATATGTCCATATAGTAAGGTAAATAGTATTAATAAACAAATCAGATTCTTATTTGTTGATAACAAACCGTTCTCCTTCACTTATTACTTCAATAGTGTTATCAATAATTTTTAATGCAGAATTGTCATCTAGAGCATAGAGCGTCTTGGGTATGTTTTTTCCAATTTCTTCTATAAAATCTTTTCTTACGTTGGGAAATCGTTGTGAATGTAAATGGGGGAGAAAATAAAAATCTACAAAATCCAATCCTTTTATTTCATCAGTTTCTAATAGATCTTCTTCATAGATTTTTTGAGATATAGTCAATGAGAGATCAGAACTGGTAACCATACTTCCAGCACTAACGCCAACATATATTTTATCTTTTAATAATTCAGGTAATGTATTTGTTAATCCAGATGTATGTAATCGTCTCATAAGATGATAAGAATTTCATCATTCGAAAAATAAAACATCGGCTCTTTCAAAACTAGCTTTCCATAATTTTTCATCAACTGCTGAGATATCAGTAATTTCTATTGATTTAAAATGCAGCTCTTTCAGACGTAGTAAATCAGTAATAAGCCAATCTTTGTCACCTATTTCAATATTACTTGCAGTGGGGATAAAAACTATAGTTGTTTCCTCAGGTTTTTTACCAGTTAATTCAAATAATGCATTAGCAATTGAATGATTGGTAATCCCACTAGATGTGAGTAATAGTTTCATAATACATTAGAATAAAAACGTAAATACTGATTTTACTATAGGAAATATTTTGACGTTTTCAATATATTACTGAAAATTAAGTAAAATAAACGCCCAGAAATTTGTTTTTTTTATCTTTTTGAATAAAATAGATTTAAATTCGTATTTTATTTGTAAATATTATTTCGTAATGACAAATCATAAATCTAATGAATATAAATCTAGATCAGATCTTGCTCATAAACTTACTGAATTGAGAGGAAAGAAAAGAATTCCTTTTATTCAGAAATCTGGGAAAAAATTGGCAGAAAATTTATTAGCAAAACAAAGATCTACAGATATTTATGAAGATAATCTAAATAGAAAATATGCTGAATTATTGGAAAATAAGGATTGATTACCTAAAATTTTTGATAAAAAAATTGCAATTTCTTTGATATTAGATGATCGTGCCAGACTTCTTGCTAAACATATAGATAGATTTTCTCCATCTGATCATAAAGAAATTGCCATGAGAATGATTGCACATCTGGACTCAGGAACTTTGCTTTCTAATATAAAACATTTTCAGTGATTAGATTATAAAGAAATTGCTATGAAAATCTTATCAAATCCACAAGAACGGGAATTATTTCTTGTTTGGATGAATGAATTTCCGTCATTAGATCGTAAGGAAATAGCTATTTACTTGACAGAAAAACACGGTTGATGGCTTATAGCGAAGAATTTGGATAAATTTTCATGATTAGATGAGGATTTTATTGCGCAGAGAAAAAAAGACCTAAGTAATTATGAAGAATGGCTTCATAAAGAATTTAATATTAGTAAAGAAAGAAATGATCGTGAAAGGGTTCGTAAAGAAGAAATAAAAATAGCTTCTAAAAATAAGGAAAAAAAGGAAAAAGAAAAAACTGTTGAGTTAAGAAAAAAGATATTCTTAAATTCATAATTAACTTTAATATAAATCTACAATATGTAGTCGGTGGTATCAGGTAACAACTGTTGAGTGACCGAGTATTAATTGCGGAGTTTACATCTTCTTTTTTAACAATCTATATATCTTTTTTGATTTTTGATTTTATTCGTACTAATAAATCTTTTGTAATATTTTTTACTATAAAGTTTTTCAAAGGTGTATTGGTTTGTAATTGAAGACTGATAATAAGACTTCAAAAGTCTGATTCATTGGCGTATTTATCAAATATATCTTTTGTTTTAATTTCTTGATTTCAATTTTTAAATTTTTCCATCATGATTTATTAAAAAATAAAGATATGTATATATATTATATTACTTTAAAAAGTCAATATATATTTCCTATATAAAAATATTTATTAGTTAAAATAAAAAAAAGTTTTTAAAAACAATACAATCATTTTTTACTAAAAAAACTTGCAATTTTCCAAAAATTTT
>CAZPFR010000015.1:0-20827 GCA_964586005.1 uncultured Candidatus Peribacteria bacterium
TTTGTCAAATATTATAAATTATTGTCTCCCAACAGTAATTTTCTTATTTTTTCTTCTTGATTTACAAAAACTAAGCTATCCATATTTTCTGGTTCTCGTTCTTTGCCGAAAGCATTGAGGGCAGTTGAATGATGAAAGGGAACGATATAATTGTTACTCATTTTTCTATATTCTTTGTTGAAGGTTTCAATGAAATGTTCGTTTTTGGTAATAGGAGAAATAACGATAATATCTGTCCCAACTAAATTTTTCTCGTATAATCGTTTGCAAAAAAGCTGAGAATAAAACTCTAGTGTTTCTATAACTAGTTCTTTTGCTAAAGGATTTGATTCTATTGCTTGGTATTCTTTGTATCGATATTGTACAACCCCATTGTCTTTGTACATTTGCTTAAGAGCTCCTATTCACAAATTTAATACATCAATTTCTCAATAAAAACCGTCTTTTATGGTTATCGCTTTTGCATAACTTTCCGTAATATACAACAAAACAAAATTTTCTTTTTTCAAATTATTTCTTAAAAAAAACATTGTATACAATGATTGGGGCAGAATATTAATATTTTTTTTGTCCAATGTTTTTCAATACACCGCATCAAAAATATTCAGACTCTTCTTTGCTAAAAATCCTATATATAATCTAAAGAAAATCTGACCTTTCTGTCCTATTAAAAATTTCTTTTCTTGTCCATCTACAAATATTGTATCAATATATTTTATTACTATTTCTCAATTAATTCCGTGTGTATACTGTGTTTCATTGATTTTTTGTTTGATAATTTCATTCAAAGTATGAATAGTTATTTCATTTTCAAAATCTTGTGAAATATCGCATCTAAAGAATGAAAATCTACTTTCATCTAATAGAAAAAAATGTTCATATTTAGGATAATCTTTTGATTTATGTATAATAGTAGAAATGTCTTCATGGATAGTATAATGCAAAATTTCTTTGCTATCACGAATTTTGAAGACGTTACATCTAGGGAAACTTTCTGAAAGGTACTCGTATCGAATGTAGAACATTATTAAACGGAGAATAAATAATCGTCATAAATAATATATTCTGTTCGCTGTTAAATTTCTTCATTGTTTATGCTTTTTTCTTTTTAGCTGGAGATTTTTTTGCGGGGGATTTTTTCTTTGGTTTTGTTGATTTTTGATCTTCTGATCAAATAGCTTTGGGACCAATAATAGTGATACAATCTTCTAGAGTAAGATCTGTTGCATCTTTTCCAGATTTTGGTATTTTGAAATTATTTTTATCAAATTTGATATATGGCCCATATTGACCTTTTAGCACCTCGATTTGTTTTCCCTGATATTCGAAAACATTAATATTTCTATTTTGAACTTGTTCAAGTTTGGCTTGTATCAATTTTTCTGCTTGCTCAGTAGTTATCGTGAATGGAGAATATTCAGCATCGCGAGGCAATGAAACAAATAAAGATCATCGCTTGATATATGGTCAGAATTTTCCTATTGCTGCAGAAATTTCTTTTTCATCGTAGGTACCAACTGTTCTAGGTAATGCGAACATTTTGAGTGCATCTTCGAGAGTAACGGTTTCTATATTTTTCCCAGCAGGTAATGATGCAAATTTTGGTTTTTCTGGATCATCTTGGTGCCCTACTTGTACCATAGGACCAAATCTTCAAATCCTTGCAATTACTTTTCTTCCACTTACCGGATCTATTCAAAGAGTTCTCTCTCAACTTTGTTTTTCGGCTGTTCCCAATGTTTCAACAACAGAAGGATGAAATGATGAATAAAAACTAAGCATCATATCTTGCCGTTTTAATTGATTTTCTGCTATCTTATCAAAATCTTCTTCTACACTTGCTGTAAAATTATAATCCATAATATCAGAAAAATGTGCTATAAGAAAATCTGTTACTACCATCCCTATATCGGTTGGGAACAGCTTTTGTTTCTCGGCACCTGTAGTTTGTTTTTTGGTTTCTGTGGTAATTTCACCGTTTTTCAGGGTCAATTCTACAAAAGATCTCTGTTCCCCTGGTCTATCTTCTTTGACTACATATCATCTTTTTTGGATTGTAGAAATTGTTGGTGCATATGTAGATGGACGTCCAATTCATAGATCTTCAAGTTTTTTAACCAGACTTGCTTCTGTATATCTTGGAGGATGATTTTTAAATCTTTGACCTGCAATTATTGATTGCATATCAAGTTTTTCTCATATTTTTAATATCGGCAACATTCCTTCTTGGTTTTGTTCTTCTTCATCATCACGTCATTCCATATATACTTTTAGAAATCCATCAAATTTGATAACTTCTCCTGTTGCTATAAATTTTAGTTTATTTTTTGAAATATCTATTATTGCCTTTGTCTTTTCAACTTCTGCCGGAGACATTTGAGAAGCTAATGTCCTTTTCCAAATAAGTTCATAGAGTTTTTTTTGTTGAGCATCTTCTCATGCTATATTATTTTCCATATGTGTTGGTCTAATACATTCATGAGCTTCTTGAGAACCTTTTGATTTGGTTTTATAATGCGTTGGGTTGGAATATTCTTTTCAATAAAGTTTTGTAATTTCTTGCTGACAAGCTTGTATTGCCGTCTCAGAAAGATTTACAGAATCTGTTCTCATATATGTAATCAATCCTGCTTCATATAATTTCTGAGCAACTTGCATAGTTCTAGCAACTGGAAATCATAATTTACGACTTGCTTCCTGTTGAAGTGTTGATGTAGTAAAAGGAGCTGAAGGTGATTTTTTTCCTGGCTTTACCTCTATATCTGAAATAGTATATACTGATTCTTTGACTTCTTCCAAAAATTTTAATGCCTCTGCTTCAGTTTTAAATTCTTTAGAAAGTTCTGCTTTAAATGGTTGTTTTGCATCTCCAATAAAAAAACCAACTACTTTAAATGTAGATTCAGATTCAAATTTTTGTATTTCTCTTTCTCTTTCTACAATCAGTCTTACAGCAACAGACTGTACTCTTCAAGCACTAAGCCCAGCTTTTATTTTTCTTCGTAATACTGGTGACAACTCAAATCATACTAATCTATCCAAAACTCTTCTTGCTTGCTGAGCATCAACTAAGTGCATATCTAAAGTTCTTGGATTAGCTACTGCATGTTGGATTGCATTTTTTGTGATTTCATGAAAAACAATTCTAGATGTCTTTTTTATATCTAAACCTAATTGATTTGCTACATGCCATCCAATTGCTTCTCCCTCGCGGTCTTCATCTGTTGCAATCCATACTTTTTTAGCATTTTTTGCCAAAGATTTTAATTCTGAAATTACTCTTTTTTTGTCTGGAGAGACTTCGTATTGTGGTTGAAAATTATTTTCTATATCAATTCAAAGAGATTTTTGAGGAAGATCAACAACGTGTCCAAAGGACGCTTTTACCTCGAAATCTGGTCAAAGAAATTTTTTGATTGTTTGTGATTTCGCAGGAGACTCCACGATAACGAGATTTTCTGCCATCAATATTCAAAAAAATAATAAAAAATCTGATTTGTTTTATGGTATTTGATTGATTTTTCAAGTCCAAAGAAAAACCCCTCGAAAAGAGGAGCTTTTATCTATTTGATTGTTCATTGTAGACTTATAGCATCTTCTTCTAGTAAAATCTGAGCATTGAGTACTTTGTCCTTCATCTGATCTACTATTGATTGTTGATTATTCGTTAAGATTGAAGCATTTGTTCCTATATTTGAAAATTGTTTGTATATTCACAATACTTGGTTCATATCTACATGTAAAACGGCTATTGTATTTTTTCAGTATTGAGAAAGTTTTTTTCTTTTACCTTCAATTATTGGATTTCCAATTGATAATTTTGTAGAATTATTTTCTTGTTCTAAATATAATCAAATTTTTTGTATATTTGGAAATAGAATATCATATCCTATTTTTCCTGGTTGTTGAACGCTAGTAATTTGAGCACCACTCATCATAGGAAATGTTTGTAAAAAAGATCATAAAGTTGGTATCAAAGGTTCTAGGTCGGTAAATAATGATGTATCCGAAGATAACACGGTAAGTCAAATATTAAACATATTAGATCATTTACTCATTACTATTCAAAGATTATTTGCTAATAATTTTTTTAATAAAAGATCTTGCAGGGCTCAGGAGGCTAGTTGAGATGAAATATTTGTACCTGAGAGAATGTTTCCTAATTCAAAATACGCTATCGTTGATTCTGTAAGTAATTGTGTAAATTTTGGTTGAAAAGATATTTTGGATACTTGCTGTTGAGTTCAAGAAAATATCATATATGCAGAAAAATCAAATTTCTTTTTAGTTGAAGAAATGTTTATCAATAAATATTTTGCGGAATCTAATAAAGAAGAGACTTGTTTTTGTAATCAGATTGCCTGATTTGCATGAGAAATAATACTTAATGAATGTTGTTTAATTTCTGGAATATATTTTTTTAGTTGTGGTTGGTAAAATAATCTGTTTTCAATTGAAGGTTGTGTATATTCTTGTATTATTTGTTGTGGTCCAAAAAGATATAATCAGTCTTGTAAACGAAGATATGTTGAAGTAATATTCTCTTCGGGATTTATAGTTTTCAAAAATTCTTGTGGAGAAAATTCAGATTTGGTTTGTAAGAAAATAAGTTGATCTCATGTTGTATTTTTGTCTTGGACAAGGATCATTACTTTGATTTGTTGAAATTGTTGGTATACAGCTTGTGGTATTTCAACCAACATATTTTGATTGCTTTGCATATTTTTTTCAACTCGATTTACCATAACTTGATCTGTATTGTCTGGTATATATTCAAAAATTTCTAGAAGTTTGTTCTTTGAAGAAAAATATACTCCTAACGCAAGTAACCCAGTAAAAATAATTACTCATAATCAAATAAATAATTGTTTAGTTTTGAGCATATACTATGATTTATAATTTAAATTTTATTTTATATTCTTGAATTGTTTTTATTACATCTCTAACTGTTTCTTCCAAAGTTTTTCAATCAGTATTTATAATTTTTTTATAATTATTTTTATCCATAAAATCTACTCAATAAAGTTTTTTTAATCTTTTTTGTAGACGAAACATTCTTTGTTGATTTGCTTCTATTACTTCTGTGATATTTTTGTACTTTTTTTCTTGTTTTCCTCTATCTTGAAATAAAATTCTTTTTGCTCATTCTTGGGGCGATACATCTAACCAAATTGTCAATGAATCTGGTATAAAATAAAATCCAATTCTCCAACTAGCTATACAATCATTTGGATTATTTTGAATTATATTCTTAAATTCATTATCCATTTCTATATCTTCTTGGGGATTTTTTTCTACAAGCTTATCATATTCAGAAATTGTTAATCATTTTGCTACAGCTCTAGATCTAAAAACCTGTCATATATCAAAATAATCATATCATAATTTTTCAACAATATGTTTTATTACCGTTGATTTTCCTGCTCATGCGGATCAAGAAATGAAAACCTTTATAGACATATATTAGATTTTAATTTTAAATAGAAGATAATTCTTTCCATAATTTTTCTTGTTCTTTGCTTAGTTTTTTTGGAATTTCTACTTTTGGAATCAGATATAAATCTCATTTTTTACCAAATATTCCTCACTTTCCAAAACCTTTTCCAGAAATTTTAACCATATCTCCTACTTGTGTTGCTTTGGGGATTTTTACTTTGAGTTTTCCCTCTGGATGAGAGATTTGTTTTTCACCACCTAGAACTAAATCAAAAATAGTTACCGGTATTTTTATATACAGATTATCTCATTTTCTTTCATATAGAGAAGATGCTTTTATATTTATTCTGATATATAAATCTCAGTCATACCCATTTAATCCTTGGTGTCACTTACCTGCAAATTTTATATACACACCATCATTTATTCCTTCTGGTATTTTTACTTCTATAGTTTCTTTATAATTTTCAAAAGGTGATTGGATTAGTTTTCCATCTTTTGTATACTGATGTCCTATCCCTCCACAATCCGGACAAACTGATTGACTTTGCATGGTACCAAAAGGTGTTTGTACAGCTCTTGTAACTCTTCATTGTCCTTTACAGGTGCTACACTGTTTTTCTTGAATATCAGACATTTTGATTTTTCTACTATAGGCAATTTTTTTTGTTACTCACAAGAATCATTCTTCAAAAGATATGTCTATTCAAACTTTTATATCTTCTCAACTAAAAGATTCTGTTCTAGATTGTTGACCTCAAAATCCCCCTCAGAACATATTTCCAAAAATATCTCCAAGATCTACTCATCAAAAATCGAATCATCATTGTCATCATCAAAATCATCAAAAATCGAATCATCACTGTCCTCATCAAAATCATCAAAAACCCCCTTTACGATAAGTGTCGTATTGAGTTTTTTTCTTTTCATCTCAAAGAACCTGGAAAGCTTCATTTATTTCCTGGAATTTTGCTTTATCTCATCAACGATCAGGATGATGTTTTACTGCAAGTTTTTTGAATGCTTTTTTTGCTTCTTCTGGAGTAGCTGTTTCTGGAATACCTAATATGTCATAATAATTTTTTTTTGGGTCAAAGTCCATGGTTAATAATATAATTTTATAAATATAGCACTTTTTTTATCGAGGTGATAATATAGGAAAATATATAAAAAAATCAATCTGATTTCATACTTGTTTTTTATTTTCTAAATAGTATAAAATTTTTAATTATACTTTATATTTTTGGAAGTAAATGACCACTACAGAAAAAGAATTTCATCTTGAAAAACATACCGAAAAACAAAGAGAGACTTTGGCAAATACAATTCAAAAGAGAAAATGAATCAGTCTTTGGGTTGGTCTTGAGGAATTAGGAAAAACCATAAGCTGATGATCAGAAAAACCTACTAAAAATAATCAAAATGAATACCAAATTTCAGAAGAATTAGGACAATATGAAAAAAAGTTAGCCAAAGGCAGACCCCCATTTTCTTCTACTTAATTTTCTATAAATAACGAATATATTCCCAAAGTAATAATTGTCAAAAACATTCAATAGATAGATTTTCTTCTGGAAGAATTTATATATTTTTTGTGTGTATTTTTTATATTTTTGATCAATATATCTTTGTTGTCTCATCAAAAGGTTTTGGCTTTATCCAAAAAAAGATTGTATGATTTATCATAAGATGCGTCTTTTATAATAGTTTCTATTCGCTGTATATCTTGTGTTTGAGAGATATTTTCATGTTGGTAAGTATAAATAAGATTATCACAAGCAAAAAAATAGTTTGTCTTTTGTCTTCTATATGATTTTACCAGAAAATGATATATTTTGTGTAGTATGACAATAAAAAACAGATAAGCAATTACAAAAAATAACACATATTCTACAATCCATTGTTCCCATCACCATTTTTGAGAAAGAGAAAAAATGGTGTATGACCACATTGAAAGAATTCGACTAATAACAATATTTATATATTCTAGCATTTTTTTTATAAAAATTAAATATAATTAATATATGGTAGTAGCTTTTCGTTTTTCTTTTTCTCGAGATATAATATTATTTCCCCTTGTAATAACCGGTATAAAATTTCTTCGAAAGATAGGGATTTTTTGTGCTATACAATATTTATTCCACGTTTTTCCCTTGTAGTGAAGGGTAATAATTTGTTTTTTGTTATCAAGAGTTTTTTCTCGAAAGAGAGGTTTGCCGACAAAAAAATATACTTTATTATGAGCTATCATAATGATAACACCCTGAATATATTTCCATCATTTATCTTTTTGAGTAACAAATATATAGAGTTCTTGTATGGTTTCGGAAGTTATTCATGAGCTCGCATGGAGTTGTTTGAGAATACGAAGAATATCCTGTTTTTCTATATCTTTTCTTTCTTTTGATAAACAATATGCTGATTTTACTTTTCGTTCTGGATGGATAGTTATTGGTTGTAATAGATCTTTTATAATGGTAGTATCATATTTTTTGTATCGATTTTTAAAGAGATTTTCACATCATTTTTGAGAAAATACATTTGGAATAATCTCATGTCTTACATAATTTCTTTGACTAACACTTATGTCTTGATTTGTTATATCACTGACATATGGTATTTTATATTGATTACATAATGTAAGTATTTTTGATTTACGTAAGGAAATTAATGGTCTAATTACTTTTTTTCCTTCCAAAAGATGATGGGATTCTACTGTTTTTATTCACATAAAACCATCTATTCAACATCCACGAACAAGATTCAATAAAGAAGTTTCCACACGATCGTCAAAATGATGTCAGAGTAAAATTTTATCTACATTATTTTCTTTCATATATTCAAGAAATGTTGCATATCTCCACTTTCTTAATTCGTTTTCGGTTTTTTTTCAATCAATAGTTCTAGTAACTATTTTTATAGATAATCATTTGAATCGTTGTTGAATTTTTTCTGATTCCTGTACGCTTTCTTTCCTGATATTATGATTGAGATGTATAAATAATATATTTTGAATACTATAGTTGTTACGCACAAAAAAATCATATACAAGATAGCTTAAAAACATACTATCTGCTCATCATGAAACAGCAATCATTATTTTTTCTCCTTTTGAAATATACTGAGAAAGTTCATTATCAAGAAAAGATACGTTTTTGTTATTTTTATAATGAGTCAAATTCCATACTTTTTTCATTTAGAAACAATTGAAAATGTTGGGTAAAAAAATAATGTAGAGATGTTATTTATTTTATTGTTTTTACTAAAAAATGAAAGATAAAAATTTTATTATAAAAGTTGGTGATTTATTGCAAGAATGAGGGAAAACAGATAGTATTTCATTTAATCATAAATCAAGTTCTTGAATTTCTAACCTCGCTAACAAATGAATTTCTTGAACAGTTAATTTTCATTCGCTCAATCAAGATTCTTTGTATGTTAGTTTAGAAGATATTTCTTGTGAGATCAATGAAATTTGCGATCGTTGTTGAATATCTTATGTAAGAAAAGTAAATGTACCATCATATGTTTCCAGATTTGTTCTCAATGAAAAAATAAAACAAGAAGAGGAGCAAACTAGCGATGAAGAAATTTTTCTTATAAATACAAGAGATGAAACTATTGATATAGAACCTATGATTATTCAATCAATTTTTTTGGAAGAACCTTTTGTAAAACATTGTCAATCTTGTGAAAAAGAAATAATAAACGATATTGATTGAGAAGATATTGAAGGAAATTTTTTGTGAAATTGAAATATTATTTTTCATTAATTTTATTTGACTTCTAAAATTTTTTTATTATATATTGTTTTCGTAAAAATAACAAAAAAAACAAAAGCTTATGGATATAAAATTAAAATTTTTGGAGTTGTTGTTTCCTTTCTTGTTTATTATGGTTCTTCTTTCGTTATTGAGTTTTTTTATAGTGATGATTTTTATTGAAAATAACAATAAAAAAAGAACCTTGCGAAATTCTAGACAAGAAGTTGAAAAGCTTTTACAAGAAAAAAACAAACAACAAGCGTACGAAATTGTACGCAAAAATTATGCCGCTGACCTAATACATTTTCGTCTAACCGATTTTATTGGTCCTGCGTTTAAAGATCTCAGAAAATTTCTTTTTAGGTTAGGAAATAACTATAATTCAGAGGATTTTAAGAAATATTTCCTAAATAATAGGTATAAGGACGAAGATATTGATACGTTTTCTAAACTCTATGTTGATGCAGTTGAAAAAGCATTAATGCGATAAAAAAAAGTACTCAAATTGTTTTCAATTTGGGTTTTTTTAATAAAAAACTCTCATTTCTGAGAGTTTTTCTATACATATTTCAATAATTAATATCAATAACTAGTATTTCCTATTTTATAATCAGAAATAATCATCTCATATGTTTGTGGATTTCGTTGATCAATTTTTACTTTGCTTCAAAGTTTTATTCCGGAAGAAAGATATAATTCATTGATATTATTTCTAAATATATTAAATAGAACGTTTACTTTCTCTGGTTTTTGAAGTTCTATTTCTTGTTGATTTCCTCGGAATGGATTATTTCATCCTCTTTTGATAAAAGAAACCATATCTTCACTTGTTATTTTTTCTGAACTTCTTACTGCTCATTTAAATAAGAGTAATTGAGCATTAACACTTGAAACTCAATCGGCAGTTACTTCAAGAGTAATTCCAGCTTTGTTTCCATAAGCATTATATACCGGTTTATTGTTTATACTATAAGGAAATACTATACTAAAAGATGTAAATTCTAGTTCTACAACTCCGGTATCATTTCGATCAATTTCTATATCTGAATTTTCCTTTGAGGATACAGCATCAATTTTATAAGGTATCGCTCCTCCATTACTATTTTTATATGTTACAATAGGATCTCAATATTTACCATATATTTTACCGTTAAAAAAGCTATTTTTCATAAATTCTTTTGCTTTTGCAATAGCATCTTTTTCACTAATAGCTTTTGCTGTCCAAACGTAATTTCTTTTACTTCCTCGCATACTACAATTTCTCATGTCAAAAGTATAATCAAAAGTACCTTCTTCTAAACCAACAGAAAACATTTTAGAATTTCATCCAAATCAAAGTGATTTTAGTATTTGACTACTATCACAGTTAATTTTTAATAAAGAACTTTCATTCAGATTTATTGCTTTTACTGCTTTTTCGTCAAATTTATATGTTTTATTACCTTGATATGGCGGTACTCGATCTATTTTTTCTGAAACGATAGTCGTGTCTTTTCAAACAATTTCTTGATCCATACCATCAATACATTGTGGTTTTTGGGTTGCTTTACATGCCATCTTTGTACATCCTGCAATTTTTCAATCAACAACCTTACATGTATTACAACCGTCATAATACGTTGTACAAGATTCACTAGCAAATGAATAACTTCAAAGACAAATAACAGACAATCCAGTAATTGTCATAAATAATTTTTTTGTTTTCATGATAGATATATAAAAAATAAAATTCACTATAGTATACGAACTTGATCAAAAAAAGTTACATATATTTATACTTTACATCATAAGTAAAAAATATAGATATAAAATATATTATTTATCTGTTTGTGTTAAACAATGAAAATAAATATTATTTCGTGAATGGACCCAAATCGTGTAATAGGTAAAAATAATGCTTTACCTTGGCATTATTCTGAAGATCTACAATATTTTAAAAAAACAACAACCGGACATATTATTGTTATGGGATATAATACTTATCTCTCAATTGGAAAACCTTTGCCAAATAGGAGAAATATTGTTTTAAGTAAATACCCTGTTGAATGAATTGAAACCTATGATAGTATAGATGCATTGATACATCAATTAGAACATGAATGAGTTTCAGAATTTTTTGTAATATGATGAGCAAGTATATATACACAATTTTTGGATAAAGCCGATTTTTTGTATCTAACAGAAATTAAAAAAGAATATGATGGAGATACGTATTTTCCTGAATTTAAGGATAAGTTTGAAGAAATTTCTAGAGAAGTTTGAGAGGAATTGGATTTTGTTGTGTATAGGAGAAAATAGTTTTTTATTTTTTTACAAAAATATAATGATGAAATTTTACAAAAGAATGATGGATGGTGCCAAAAATTTGGGATTTTTGGATTGGGCGGTATTGAAAATTTATTTGTTAGTTATTGGTTTATTATTAGCAACTCTTATACCAGCTTTAACAGAAGTTAACTGGATGATTTATGCAGCTATAGCTATTGTAACTGGAATTTATACTGTGAGTAAAATTTTCAAGAAAAAATAATTTATAGTTTTAAAACTCGAGTACTCAAAAAAATAAATATATCAAGTTTACTTCCACTCTTTGGACATTTGTTTTTTTCTATATGCGTTGGCGAAGCGGTGGGCTTCGTTGCGGAGTTTAATCAGCAGTTTATCTGCGTCATCGTAGATTAGATTTTTTTCTTTTATGATTAACGAAGCTTCGAAGCTCCAGATTTTTTCTGAGATTTGCTGGTTCTTGGAAGAGGTTGAGCCAATGAGAGACTGCTTTCTTGCCTCTCATTTTCCGAGTGAAATAAAAACTACTTGGTTGAATATTTCTTGAAATTTCGGTTCTTCTTTTAGTAATTCTTTTACAACATTGAGTTGTCCTTTTCCTCAATCAAGAATAAAAACATCTGGCAAAGTACTTTCTTTGTCGTTTAAAAATCTGCGAATCAAAACTTCTTTGAGGGCTGAGTAGTCATCTTGCTGTTTGACTTTTGAACTGATTTTATATTTGCGATATCACTTGAAATAGGGAATTCATCAAAGCAAACAGGAGATTCCCCCGCTCGCTCGTCAGCCCGATAAATGCGAAATATCTAGTAATTCCATACGATATGGAAAGTTTTTTAATCCGTATCTTATTTGGAGCGATGAGAGTAAATCATTGAGAAGATTTTCTTCTTCAAAAGATGTCGACACAACAAATGAAGCAAAACAACGATCAATAAAATTTTTAATTTCTTGTTCTTCTGTTTTTTTACATTTTTTATTTAATGCAATATATCGTGAATTGTAAGGTTGAAATCAATAATTATTCAAATTACTATTAGATTCTGAATGTGTTTTTTCTCTTTGTTTTCAATTTTCCAAATTTGTATAAATTGCATTTAGATTTGCTAATAATGAATCTTTATCATAATCTGATTTTGCTATTTTTTGACGGATGACATCAATAACTTTTCATTGGTAAAGATAAACAACAACATATACCCATCGATCTCCAATTTCTCTAATTTCCAAAATATGACCCGTAATTGGTGATGAAATAACCGCTGTTTGTTGTTCGGTAAATGCTTGAAGTGAAAGCAAAATATCTCTCAGTTTTGCTGCTCGTTCAAAGTGTTGATTATCAATAGCCTCTTTGAGTTGCTGACGAATTTCTTGTTCTATAGGTTTTGTATTCCCTTTGAAAAAAGAGGTAATCGCGGAAATTATTGGTTGATAAGATCCAAGATCTGCCAATGCACATCGACCTTTACATAAACCAAAATAATAATCTGAACATAATTTTTTCTGTTTAAATTGACTATTTTTGCATCCTCTTCGTTTGAGAATTTGCCTCAGATATTGGAGTAATTTTTTGAGTTCTTGAGTATTATGTTTTGGTCAAATATATATTGATCCGTCAGAATTTTTTTTTCTTGTGAGATGAATTTCTGGATATTGGTGGTTAGAGATTTTGAGATAGGTATAACTGTTGTCAGCTTTAAGTAGGTTGTTGTATTCTGGTAGATGTTGTTTGATTAAATTATCTTCGAGATATAATGCTTCTGATTCATTTTGTACAACTATAAAATCAACTTTCTCAGCTTTTTGCATCATGTCTTGCTTCCAAACCGATCCTATTGCAAAATATTGCGCCACTCTTTTTTGGAGATTTTTTGCTTTCCCTATATACAAAACTATGTCCTTCTTATCTTTGAAAAAGTACACTCATGGCTCTTGTGGTATGTTGTTGAGAGCAATATTTTGCATAGATATATTAAAAATAAATCTACTTTTTCACTGGTTTTTTTGCAAGGGATTGAACTCGTTCTAGATAAGCGTGGTCTACATCCTCTGGAGCCAAAAAAACCAGCTCTGGAATCTGATAAGGATGATTTTTTTTCAAAAAAGAAGTAAGTTGTTCCTTATTTTCTTTGGGAAATTTGATGATAAGTATTTTTTCTTCTTCTTTTTGAAACTTTCACTCTCGCATATAATAAGATTTCACGTAGTTGATTCTTTGGATGCAGGCAGCTATTCAAGATTTTATAAGACCTTGAATGAGATTTTTAAGTTTTCTGCCGTCATTTGGAAATGTAGTCAGTGCTATAAGCATAGTATATTTTTAGTTTTAAAAAATAATTAATCTATCCTCACTATGTTTAACAAAACCCAAACTTTATTCAATAAAAAAAACCGATGTTTCCATCAGTTTCTTATTGTTATTATGAAATTTATTGAGATATGTTGTCGAAAGGAATGTTTTTTAGAGAAGATAATGGTGGTAAAATAGATTTTAGACTGTCTACATATTTAGGTGGTAATAAATAATTTTTATTGATATGATCAGCTAGATTCTGTATACTTACTATTATTTTAGATATCTTTTCTTGTTCTGATCATCTGGCATTATTATATTCATAACCAAATGTTCATGCTATTTTTGAAATTTTCTTTTCTAAGTCATCAAAATAATTTTCAAAATCAACTTGATTTGATTCTTTGTAAGCAATATTAAGCTGATTTATATTTTCTTGAAGGAACTGTTTGTATAATTGTTGTTCTAGAACTTTTATTTGATCTGGAGTTATTACTTTTTGATTATCTACTAAACCAATATCTATATTTGGTAAAGAATCTTTCTCATCGATATTTAGAATTTCTTCATTATTAAGTATTTTGATATCTTGATCTTGCGGTATTATATTATCTTGATCTGTTTCAATTTGTTGTACAAAAGTAAATGTTTTACTTATGTTTTCATTCTTGATTGCTTTTGTAAATTTTTCAAAACTATCAAATACAGAGATATCATTTCATTCTAATGACAACACTTGTTTATTGGAAAGACTTGTTGATTTTTTATCTTCGGAAGTAACAACTAATTTTGCTCAATTATTCTTTATAACATGATTTTTCCCTTGTTTTGCTATCTGAAAATTTATAGGTTTTTTGTTTTCTCATTGAGAAACAAGAATATTATCAATTGATACTTCTATATTATGAGTATTTTCTTTTTTGAGGGAAGATACTTCTAAATATTCTCATTGCAACAAAATAACTCTGTATCCTGATTCCGATTTTTTATTGATCATAAATTTTGCAGGTCCTGTAATTTTTGCTTTTGTATCATTGTCTATATGGAAAATCATTTGTGCATTTTGGTTTAATACTACTATATCTCAATCCTTAATGTTACTTGTTTGAATTGATTTTCATGATTGTTCTATAAAAAATGTTCCATTAAAATCTACTATTTTTGCTATAAAATCTGCTTGAGCAACATTTGTATTGGATAAAGAACTAATTAAATATGAATTCATATCAGAAATATCTTCTTCTTGAAAAAAATACATTCAATAAAACCCCACAATGAAAAACAATAAAAATGATGTATATACGAAAGATTTTATATGTAAAAAAGATCTCTTTCTTTGAAAAGATTTCTTCATGTTTTTCTCCATGATCATTTGATAGATCTCTATTCTCTGAACATCAGATAATCAGTGAGATTTTTGTTGAGTAAAATATTCTTGGAGTTTCATTATTTTTCTATAACGAATAAACGTTCATATATATATACGAATAAGTAGACAATTTGTGACAAAAAAATCAGATTATTTTATTATTGATTGCTTATTTCCAAATTATTTATATAGTGGTTTGATTTTATTTTTTACCTTCGTTATGAAATTTGTTATTGTCGACTTGGAAACAACATGATTAAGTCCGTATAAACATTCTATTACAGAGATTGCAGCCGTACTTTTTGATGGAAAAAATATTATAGATACCTTCCAAACATTAGTTAATCCCCAAAGACATATTCCAACGTTTATTACGAAATTAACGGGAATTACCAATGAAATGGTTGAATATTCACCAACGATAGAAAATATATTGCCTCAATTTATGTCTTTTTTAGGTGATAATATTTTTGTAGCACATAATATTTCTTTTGATTTATGATTTTTAAATTATGCACATTATAATCATTTTTGATCTTATCTTTCTAATTCTATGTTGTGTACAAGAAAATTAGCTAAAGATTTGGTTCCTGAACTACCCAAAAGAAATTTGGCTATTTTATGTGAACATTTTTGTATTACTAATTCTCGTGCCCATAGAGCACTTTCTGATGTACATGCTACTACAGAACTCCTCAAAAATTATCTTCGTATTGCAGAGGAAAAAGAATTGGATATCAAAAACTTTTTAAAATAGTCGACTACTTTTATTTTGTTTTTTTAGTAATGCTCCTTGCTATAGATAAGCCAACAGGGATTACAAGTTATGATGTTATTCGTAGACTGAAAAAAGTTTTTCCAAAACAAAAAATCTGACATAGCTGAACTTTAGATCCCCTTGCAACATGATTATTGATTATATGAATTGGACCCTGAACAAAATTATTATCTCAGATTCAAGGATTGGATAAATCTTATGAGACAACTATTGATTTTTCT
This sequence comes from uncultured Candidatus Peribacteria bacterium, assembly GCA_964586005.1. GTDB lineage: Bacteria > Patescibacteriota > Gracilibacteria > Absconditabacterales > Absconditicoccaceae > UBA5124. The sequence continues at coordinate 16,148 of CAZPFR010000015.1, forward strand.
CAGATGAGTGATACTCGAGATATTGATTATCGAGATTTTCATGAGCAATATGAAACAACAAAAGAATGAATATATAAAAACAATATATTTATTGATGCTCCAAGTCAGTTACAAATTGAAAAAAAACTCTCATTACTTATTCCAGAAAAAGAATTACCTCTGACCCCTTTTAGTGCAAAAAAAATTGATGGAAAAAAAATGTATGATCTTGCAAGATCTGGACATATTTTGACAGAGAAAAGAATTATGAAAACCTTTGAATATAAAATTATTTCTTATACATTCCCCTTATTAAAATTGAGTTTACATGTAGGATCTGGAACTTATATTAGATCTATTGGATATCGAGTTGGTCAAGAATTTTGACTTGGTGGAATTCTTACACAACTCAGAAGAAATGCTATTGGAAAATGGAATCTCAATGAAATGAACATGAAAAAAATATGAGATGAAGAAATAATAGGATGTGAGATTGAATTATAACAAAATATTTGATACAATAATGAAATTTAAATTTCTACGCTGAATTTTGTAATAATTAAATAGATTTATACCAATAAATTTAAAATCAGACTTACTGTTTCTTCAAAAACACTTTGATTGAGCGAGTAAAAAACGAACTGTCACCTTCTCTCATCTATAATCAGATTTGATCTTTTGAGAATATCTAAATGATGTGAAAGAGATGCTTGTGTGATATCAAAATGCGTTAATAATTCTGAAACAGTCATTTCTTTTTCTTTGAGAAGCTGAATAACTCTTCTACGGTTTTTATCAGACAGGGTTTTGAAAATACTATCAATCATATATAAAGAAAAAAAATAAATAATGCAGATTTAAATCTTGTGAGAAATAATCGTTATTTTTTTAAATAAAAAACACGCTTTCTTAGATATCTTGCTATTTATTGATAGATAGTTCTGTCATAACTGGTATAGTGACTATTTGTGTATTTACGGTTACTACTTTTTTGGATTGAGTAGAACTTGTAATGATAGCTTCTCGATTTTTCTTTCTTTGATCGAGTATTTGGGTTTTATAAATTTCTTGCTGAAAGGATATATTATTGAGATTTTGATTTTCTTGTCTTAGAAAATACCCATGAGTTGATGATAAACTCACATAACGAAGATAAACAAACAAACAAAACAAACAAACAAACAATAATGCTCAGATTTTTAATAAATCCATAAATGCATCTTGATTTCTATATTTTATCAAAATGTTTTCATATCATTTTTTGAGTGAACTTGTAGGAGAAAAGGCAAACGTTTTCATTGAAAGTTTTGATATAAACGTTAGTTTGGTGAACTAATAATTCTTAATTTTGCGCTACGCGATGCTTTGTTTCTTTTTATTTCTTGGTATGTTGGTTGTATTGCTTTCTTTGTATATAAATTCCACCCATTTTGCAAGAGTTCTTTGAATTTGTTTTTTACTATTCTATCTTCGATACTATGAAAGGTGATTATAGCACATTTTCATCAGGGATTTAATATATGTGGTAATTTTTGTAAAAACATTTTTAATTGTTCTAATTCCTGATTTATTTCTATTCTGATTGCCTGAAAAATAACACTAGAAGCTGGTCATCAAAGTCAGCAAGCATAAAGGACTTTTATAAGATCATGTGTTGTTTGGATGGGTGATTTGTTCCTTGTCTTTATTATTTCATTTGCTATCTCAAAAGCTTTTTCTTGAGTAAAATCTGCGTATTCAATGAAACAATTTTCTAATTCTTTGGGGGATACTTTTGCTATTCGGTCTTTTGCTGTTAATTGTTGATTCGTATCAAATCTCATGTCCAATGGAGCATTACCTTTGATAGAAAATCCACGTGAAGTATCTTTGTAATGTTGCATATTTACTCATATATCCAACAAAATATAGTCTGATTTTTTATCTTTGATATACCTATCTATATCTGCATAAGATCATTGTATTGCTTGGAAACGACTTCCATATTCTTTTAATTTTTGTTGGGTTGCTTGAAAAATCAAGGGATCTCTATCAATTCAGAGCACGGAAATCTGAGGAAACTTATCTAAGATAGCCTGCGTATGCCCGCCGTGCCCAAGTGTTCCATCTACGAGAAAATGAGTATCTTTTGGTATACTTTCAAGAACTTCATCCAGGAGAACGGGAACGTGTTGTATCATAATTTTTATTCAAAGGTAAAACTTAGTTTCATTCTATCAAGCCAGTGAATTTCTGGTAGTGGTAATCAATGTTTTTGGAGGAATTCGAGTTCGATTGGCACGATACGGTAAGCATTTCATTTTGAATCGATGATTACTTTTTTGAGGATTTCGGGGTTTATCGTTCGTTCTCAGTTTTCGTTGTATCATTCGAAATCCTCAAGTGATTTCTGATTTTCGACTTTATGAGCAGATATTATGTCTGCTCAGGTGGGGATATCGACTTTTATCTCATCATCTCTTCGAAGATATCACTGAGCAGTTACTTCTTCCTTGGTAAAACTATCATCTATGAGATATGCAGCTGTATCGTTGAAATAGAATGGGTTCATCCATCATGGAAAAAACTGTCCTAGTGTTCCTTCAGAATCCATTTGTTGAAATATTTCATTTGCTTTTTCATATCGTTCTTCTTTGGTATATTGTTTGTTTAAAATACAAAATGATTTATTCTTGAGTCATATACATCATAAACAGTAGCTACACGATTCCATAAGATAACTATAATAGATATTTGAACAGCTTGGTGAGCATTCAACCGAAAAATACACATTATGAGAATTATATCAAACTCACATAGAACCATAAACATTATCTGATTGTAATCATCCAAGAGAGCAACAATCAACAATATTTTTTATAGTTTCACTTGCATTGCAAAATACTACATTTCTTGCATTTTGTAATTGATAATTGAAATAACTATTTTCTATATTATTTGATAATCTATTGAACTGTCATTTTATATTTTCTCATATATTACGTCATTTTTTTGAGAGTGTATTTTTGTGATAGGTTGTAAAATCTTCTTTTTTTTCTAATAAAGTTTTGATTCTCTTATTATATTCATCTTTACCTACACCTATATTATTTATGAAATAAGAACTGTTTGAAAGTCAGTCACAACCAAAACAAAACGAACATCATATCATATTGCTGCAAAAATAGATATTATTTGAACTTTCGATAGAACTTGAATAATAAATATTCGAAGATTTTGTAATACATCTAGAATAATAAATATTTTCACAAGATTCTATCAATATAGAGTTTATAACGTCTTTTGAATTAAAAACACTATAAGAATAAATTACATTTTCACTATTTGCAACAACAATACTCAGATAAGAATTTTTTGCTCATAAAATTATATAATTATATTCTGAATTTTCATTTTGTCATACAACTTTTATTCAAGCAAGTTTTATCTTTTTGAATCATAATGACATAGTAGTAAAAAAATCTCAATCATAATTAAATTCTGGCATTTTATTTCTGTATTCTTCAAATTCATTTACTTTCAAAATTCATCATATCCTGTCTATATTTGAATTATATGGTGTTATCATTCAGTTATTTTTATATAACATAAATGGAAACCAACTACATATTTCCTTTACAAAATCTCTCCAGGGCGTTTGTTTTCTTTTTTGTTGCATTTTTAGTTCTCGATATTTGAGATCTTGCATTTTATATTGAAGGTATAAAAAGTTATCTTTGATTTTATAAATATGAATTATTGATTTTCAAGTGTAAGTAAGTATAAGTTTTTTATTTTATAAACATAAAACGATCAAGGTCGATAATAAATCATTATAAATTTGAGTAACTTTAAAAAGTTCAACAAAATTAGCAATAAAAAGAACAAATAAAATAAGGAAATCATTACTCAACCCACATTATTCGTAACCAAAAAGCAGCGATACAATCCTAACTATAATTTAAAACTAAATATAATACTGCCTTGATGATTGATGAATTTTATTTGTTTTTTATTGCGAGAAAATAATTAAACTTTAGAAAATAATTTATCATTTAAAAATATAATCGTGGGAACATATTTGGGACAAAATTTTTTGACTGATAATAAAATTAGACATTATCTTAGTGAAAAAATTAAAAAATTTTATAATGAGTCGTGATGTGAGGTACTGATAGAAATTTGACCTGGAAAATGATCATTAACCAAACTTATCCATCACATAAGCCCAAATTTTTTTGTTATTGAAAAAGATGGTAGATTAGTTGATACTTGAACATTGAAAGTTGAATGATTGGAAAATGTGGAAGTAATTTTGTGAGATGTGCTTGAAGTAGATGTAAACAAAGAACTTGAAAAAAGATCAAAGATTTCTCAAAAAACGCTTGTTGTAGGTAATTTGCCCTATTATATCACGTCTCCGATTTTGAGAAAATTTTTTGGAGAAGGGCAGCAAGACTATGCTGGAGGAATTTTTATGGTGCAGAAAGAGGTAGCCGATAAGCTCTGTAGCGATGCTCAGAAAAAATCATATCTCTGGTGGATTCTCAACTTCGCTTATGATGTATCATACTTAAAAACAGTGCCTGCAAAAGCATTTTCTCCTGCCCCAAAAGTTAGTAGTGCGTTAATTAAGTTAAAGATAAAAAACGAAAAATTAACAATATCTTTTGAAAAATTACTCGAATTTCTTGATAATTTTTCTCCTTATTCAAGAAAAAC
>CAZPFR010000015.1:20927-25078 GCA_964586005.1 uncultured Candidatus Peribacteria bacterium
TTTTTGAAAATAATCTTTTCATATAATATTGTAAAAAATATAAATATACTGCGTGTAATTTATGGTTTTGGTAGTATTTTGCAAATGTTTTTTAAATAATTGTGTATATTCCGGGAACACTCTGATAAACTAAGTTTTCCATCTCTAAACGAACTAATGAAGGATATAATTTTTCTTGTGAAAATCAATTTTTGATTAACATAGATATTGTTGTGGATCAATTTTGAGAAAAGTATTTTAGAAGGTTTTGGGTATCTAGATCAAAATTTGAACATTTTGAGTAAATATTGAGCGAAGTTGTTGGATTTTTGGAAAAATGAGTTGAAAACATCATAGGAACATCAAATAATGGTCTTATAATACCTTTTTGAAGATACGTATGAAGTCAATCACTCATTGGAGATTCTGGATTTGGTGGACCATATATAGGTTTTTGTGATTTTTGAGCAAAATCTACCGTGATCAGGCTTCCTGAGTTTTTGGTGGCTTCGGGGAGAAAGAGGACATCGGCTAAGCCTGCAATAATACGATTTCTTTGGGGAAATGTATAACTTTGTGGTTTTTGCGAAAGCTTGAATTCTGAAATAATTAGTCATCATTGATCAATGATTTTTCTGATTAATCGGTTATCTTTTGATCTAAAATAATGACGAAATCCTCCTCATAAAACAGCTATTGTAGGGATATTATTTTCTAATGAATATTTATGGGCAAGTTGATCTATACCAGGAGCCAATCATGAAATAGTAACAATATCATACCCTATAGCCTGATTTATTATTTTTTGGACCATAGATGATCAAAATTCGCTATGTTTTCTAGGTCAAACAATTCATAATAAGGACTTTTGGAGCAGTTGAATATTTCATTGATAATATATGATATAAGGTTTTGATGGAATTTGTTCGAATTTTGGAAAATATATTCAATCATCCTCTACTATAGCGTTGATTTCATGATTTTTCATCCAATTTTGGACTAGTGTAGTGTCTACTTGTGGATTGTAATCTGCATTTTTTAGTTGACCTATAGTAAGATCTTGTTGAGATGAATATAATAAAGCGTGTGGATGAATCATTATTTTTGAAACAAGATAAATAAAAAAATATTTCATATATCTGTTTCGAAGTTTATATAACATCAAAAATATATCAATAGATAATTCATATTATTTTATTGTCAAAAAAAGTATTGATACATCTAGGGTAATTTATTTTTGAGAATATCTCCTACTCTTTTAACTAAGGAGAAACCATATTTTTTTCGTTGGATGATAAGAAAATTATCTGATCTAGACTGGATATTCTCTGTTGTAGAAATGTCTTTTTTCTGTGCATAGTGTTGTAATTCTTGATTTGATAATTCAATAGTATTTTTTGATGCACTATTTCCAAGAATATTTCAAAATGAATGTAGAGGAATTCGTTTATTATCACGAGCTATATCAAAAAGAGGAATTCAGACTTTATCAATAGATAGTTTGCCATGAATATGTATATAATCGTTGGTTGTTAGATATATTGTATTTATGGTAGCATAAAATAGATACTTGTTAGGAAGATTTTTTATTCCAAATTGTTCTTGAAGATAGTTTTTTACTTGGGATTGAAGGGTATTTGAAATATTGAAATCAGGTGTTTTGAGGGGGATTTTTGGAGAGGGATTCGAAGTCGCGCAGCGAGCAATTTTCTGAAATTTCGCGACAAAAAATCCCCCACAGTGATCACGATGTGGTCGATATTTTTTACTATATTCCAACTTGATAATTCCTTGATATTTTGTGGAGACCGCATTAATCACTTCTTCGTTTTCGATTTCATTGAGTGTACAAGTAGAATACACAATAGTTCCTCAAACTTTACATGAATACATAGCCGATTCCAAAAGTTTGATTTGATTTCTAGCAAGCGATCTTATTTGTGATTCGTTTCGGGATATTGGTCATCAGGTTTTGTAACTCATACCTTCTCCCGAACAGGGCGCATCAACCAATATTTTATCAAAAAATTCTGGATATTCTTGTCCGAAACGACTTCCATCAATATTAGTCACTGCTGTATTGATCATTCAAGTCCTATTGAGATTGTAGATGAGTGCTTTGCGGCGGGGATTTAGTGGTTCATTTGCTATTACGAATGCTCCGGTATCCGCAAGTTGAACTGTTTTTCCGCCTGGCGCCGCGCACATGTCGAGGAGTATCTCTCATCTCTGAGCATCCAAAAGCGGCGCCGACATACTTGCCGATAATTCCTGAATATAAAAAAATCATCCTTGATGTAAAAAATGTTGACCGAGGGTAGCCGAATCTGTAAATGTATGTACATAAAAACAGTCAGAATTAATTGTTTGTTCTAATTCCCATCACATATCTTTAACCAATGAAACAAACTCATCAACAGTTATTTTTGAAGTAATAATTTTGATGGTTTTGGGTAATTTTTGTTGATAACATGATTGAAAAGCTTCAACTTCCTGAGGAGGAAGAAGGGTAGCAACATGATCAAGATAAGATATTTTTGACATAATTAATTTTTAAAGTAAACATTTTGGATATATGGATTATTTATTCATATTCAAATTGAAAAATGAAAAGGAATTATTACACTTTCAATTGATGAAAATATTTTAATTATAACCTATACTTATGTCTCTCGCAAACAAATATCGTCCAAGAAATTTTGATACCATTATTGGACAAGATCATATTACTGGAATACTCAAGGCAAAAATGAAAAGCGACAAAGGTGGTCATAGTAACTTCTTACTTTTTGGACCAAGATGAACAGGTAAAACATCTTCTGCGAGAATTCTTGCAAAAGCTATGAACTGTCTTGAACTTCAAGATGGAAATCCGTGCAATCAATGTACAAATTGTAAAACTATTGACGAAGGGAAAACTTTGGATTATGTAGAAATTGATGCTGCGTCTCATACTGGAGTGGACAACATTAGAGAAGAAATTATTGATAAAGCTATTTATCCTCCAACAATGCTCAAAAAGAAAATTTATGTAATAGATGAAGTACATATGCTCTCTAAATGAGCTTTTAATGCATTACTAAAAACTATTGAAGAACCCAAAGATACTATGGCATTTATTTTGGCGACAACAGAAATTCATAAAGTTCCTGAAACTATTATTTCTCGTTGTCAGGTATTTAATTTTCGTAAAGTTCCCGAGAAAGAAATGGTCGGGCGTTTGGAAGAAATCTGTACATCTGAGTGACTGGAATACGAGGCAAACGCCCTCTCGCTTATCGCAAAAATATCTGAATGATGTGTTCGTGATGCAGTTAAATATGTTGATCAGGTAAGTATTTTGGGAAATCTTTCAGAAGAACATGTAACAAAGTTTTTGGGGATTGCTTCCGAACAAACTATTACCAATTTCATCAAACATATTGTTGATAAAAATCTGAATTGATTATTTGAAGAAATAGCTATATTAGAAACTCAAGGTGTAGATCTTCAACATTTTGCAAAACAAGTTCTTATGTATCTTGATACTCACCTCTTTGAAAATATAGATCTTTATCTTAAAATTTCAGAACAATTTTGAGAAATTCTGATGGGAATCAAAAACTATCCTTATCCAGCTCTTATTTATAAAATTATCCTACATAAACATATTCAAGGGACAACTTGATCTCTTGTAGAACCTGTGAAAGAAATTTCTGTTTCTACTCCAAAAGATAATTCTACAGAGGTTGTGCCTGATACAAATATTCCGCAAATTAATCAAGAAAAAAATACTTCTCAACAAATAGATCTTTGGAATCGTGTTGTAGATCGTATAGAAAAAGATTCTTTGAGAAAAAGCCTCAAAGATCTTAGTTCACTTTCTTCACTAGAAAATTGATTAGCTTCTATTATGGTTATTAACAAATTTGCTCAAATGGCATTAGAAAATCACGAAAATAGAGATTATATCGAGCGTTTATTATCCCAGGAATATGGTTCTTCAGTACAAGTCAAAGTTAATTTCCAAAGTAAAGAAGATTTGTTTAATGGGATGTTTGGGTAGTCTAGCTTTGTTTATACACTGCTTTCACCATTCTAATATTAAAATGAAAGGTCTTCACTTCTTCAAAGTGTCGATCTTTTTCGTATTCTTTGGCGAGGATTTCGACTTGTCGAGTCATCATTTCGAA
>CAZPFR010000016.1:0-23469 GCA_964586005.1 uncultured Candidatus Peribacteria bacterium
TCGTCTATCTGAACTTGAAAATCGAGTCAAAGGGCTAAAATAAATTTCACACAACTAGGTTCTGTGCGACATAGTATGTCGTACAGGTAGTCAATCTAGGATGTTTTGGGATGCTGTATGGCGTGATGTGTGTCAGATTTGGTTGGTTTTGAGTATGGCATTTTTTGTTATATTTTTGTCAGTTTTTTTCTTTTTTTGGATTGATAGAATTTCGGCAAAGATAAGGAAGAAAAGTTATCGACCTTTTTGATATTGGAAGCTTTTTATATTCTTTTGAAGATTTATTCATTTGATTAAGTTATGCAAGAAATGTTTTTGAATTTTAGATTATAATATCTGTTTTATGAAAATAGCTTATATTGATGTACAAAATATTCATAGAAAAACTGTTGATTTTAATTGGGTCATTGATTGGAATAAATTCTTAGTTTATCTTAAACAGAATTGTAAAACTGATATTGTTTATTATGCAGTATGATATTTGTCAAAGTATGATAAATTTTATAATTACCTTTCTTCTTTGTGATATTCCTTACTTTTTAAAAAAGTAACCATTTTACCTAATTGAAGTATAAAATGAAATGTTGATGTAGATATAGCGATTAGGTCTCTTTTTGATTTTTTTGAAGAATGATTAGAAAAGGCTATTATTGTTAGTAATGATGGTGATTACAATACATTGGTTGATGTTCTAAGAAAAAAATGAGTTTTTGATCGTTTGATGATTATTGATTATACAAGTGCTTCTAAACAATTAAGAAAATCAGCTTGACCATATATTCAAGATATTCAAAGAATTAAGCATTTAATAGAAAAAACCTAGGTGATATTTACCTAGGTCTTTTCTGAAATAGACAGTGGCAGTATAGAAACTGACAGTAACTATTTCGCGGTTAACTGTAGTAATTATAAAGAATATTTTTTCAAAATCAAGTTTTAATTTTTTATCCTCTATATCTTTCCAAAATATCTTTATATCATTGGAGGGTGAAAATATTGCTGAAGAGGCAAGCTACGGTAAGCGGACCTATTCATCCGGGAACTGGGGTGTAGGCGAAAACTTTGTCCGCGATGCTGTCAATGTTTACATCTCCCACTGGTTTGCCATCAATATGTCCATATCAGACGTCGATGATAATTTGACTTTGATCGTGGCGAATTCGTGAATCGTCAACCAAATGTACGTGTCCAGTGCAAGAGATAATATAATCAGATTTTTGTGTAAATTGTTTAATTTCTTCTGGAGTATAGTCTATATTGAATGAAGCTACCGTTGCTCATCTTTTGATACACTCCATAATGAGAGGTTTTCCTACAATGTTACTTTGTCCGATAATGGCTATTTTTTTGCCTTTGAGATTGTCTAAATTATATTTTTCCAATAATGCGATCACTGCTTTTGGTGTTGCGGGAATAAAATCGATTAATCCTGTCGAAGACAGACCTGTGTTTACTCATCCCAGTCCATCAACATCTTTTTCTGGGGATATGTTTGAAAGCAGTTGGTTTTGGTATGCTTTGAGTTCTTCTGGTAAAGGAAGTTGAATAATTATCCCGATACAATCTTGGTCATGATTCAGTTCGTTTATTTTTTCAAATATTTTATCAATCATATAAGAATCTGATGTTGTTCAAAAAATATCTTTTTCTGTTATTATTTTGGTTTTTATTCCTATAGATTCTCCATATTTTTGTTTGTGGCGAACATAGGTTGCAGAAGAAAAATTATCTCCAAAAAAGAGGATCGCCATATACGAATTTTCTGCTAGTGTTTTTGATTTTTCTTTGAGTTGTTCTTGTATTTTGAGCGAAAGTTCTTTTCATCGAAGTATCATGGGTTTGATTCTTAATAGTATAAAATTTGTAAGATTATCAAGTTTATTACTTGGTTTGAAATGACCGAGAGTTTAATTAAATAGAAAAAAAGTGCAAGTTTATTTCTTTTCTAATTGTTCAAATAAGAAATGGAATGTGTTCGCCAAAAGTGGATGTGAAATTTTGATAGCAGAAGGAATGGGTTCAAAAATCAGAATATATATTGTTTGTCCTATAATTATAATATTGATTGCATTAGTTCCTGTTGGAAGATTTAAAATCTCTGTTGTATCGTTGCTTTTAAATAATTGTTCTATGAGAGAAATTCATTTTCCCAAAAGAATATTTACTCAAATTTTTTCTTTTTCTATAAGAGAAAATAATTTTGGAAGATGTTGTTCTAATGTTGTGGTGCTTCGTGATTGTGTATCATAAAGATGTGATCAGAACCGTTTTATGATACGATAATTATTTATTGTTATTTCGTTAATCATATCTTGTTGCAAGTTCTTTAGTTATTCAGTTCAATCATATAGTGTAGTACTTGGTTTTAGTCAATAATTTTGATTTTGTAATTGTTGTAAATTTGATAAGAAATCTGGAAATTTATTGGCTAGTTGGTTTGCTTTTTCTTGTTGCTGGAGTATTTTTTCACGAAAATTATCAATATTGTTTACAAAGAAAATAAGAACGTTATTTTTGGTTGTTTTGGAGAGAAATCCTTGTTTTATCATCGTTAAAAGTGATTTATATGTTATGGTTCTTTCTTGATTTATATTTCTTGCTATGACCGAAGCTGGTTGTGCTCCAAGGCGGTAAAGCGTAAGAAATATTTCTGCTTGTTTTGGCGTCATTTAGACTTCAGTTAGATATGTTTTTATATCCATTTGTGTAGTATTGGTATATTTATAAAATATAGTTAATAACTATTATTCAAAATAGTTGTGCATATATATGCACATAAAATATACTGATTATATTGTAAAAAGCAAAGAATTGTTTATAAGTCTATCGTTAGTTTGATAGATTATAAAATATATATATAATATTAATTTAAAAAATCTTGGATAAAAATTTTATATTATAAAAACTTCTTTATGTACTACACCTCTCGTCAAGTGTATGAATTTATATCTATACAAACGAACGATCCTATTGTTGAGCGAAAAGTCTGTAAAGTATCAGGGGCTGAGTTTCCTATTTACAAATCTGATATGGAATTCTATGATAAGATTTCCCCTGTATTCAATGGAGTAAAATATCAAATCCCAACTCCGAAGCTCTGTCCAGAAGAAAGACAAAGAAGAAGATTAGTATGGAGAAATGAGAGAAAATTATACAAAAGAAAATGTGATGCCAGTGGGAAGGATGTTATCTCTACCTATAGTCCTGATTATCCATGAAAAGTATATGAACAAAATTATCGATGGTCTGACAAGTGGGATGCGATGGATTATGCTAGAGATTTTGATTTTGGTAAAACGTTTACTGAGCAATTTTCTGTATTATTACAAGATACACCTCAGATGAGTGTTATTAATTTTAATAATCAAAATAGTGAATATAATAATTATCTTAATGACTCAAAAAATTGCTATATGTGCTCTGGATCCTGATATTTGGAGGATTGTCTTTTTTGTAACTGGACCTATGAAAGTAAAGATTTGGTAGATTGTTGATATTGTTCCAAGTGAGAGAATAGTTATATGAATATAGCTTGTGAGTCGTTTTTTGGAACTGCATTTTCTATAGAATGTAAAAATATATCAGATTCTTATTATTGTTTTGATTGTGAAAATTGTACATGTTGTTTTGGATGTGTTGGTTTGCGTAACAAAGAATATTGTATTTTTAATCAACAATATACAAAAGAAGAGTATCATAGGCATCTTCAAAATATACATATTCCTGGTAATACCTTTTTTATCTCTCAGAAAATTTCAGAATTAAAGAAAAACTTTTGATATAACGCATCGAGAATAACATCTTCCGAAAACTGTTTGGGAAATGATATAAAAAATTGTAAAAATTCTCTTTTCTGTTTTGAAATTGGGCAATCAGAAGATATGAAATATTGCAGGGAATTGATTGATATCAAAAAAGCACAAGATGTAAGTAATCAATGATATAGTGAATTAGAATATGAAATTATGTGATTTGGATATAATTATAATGTTCATTTTACATTGTATTCTGCTAATTCAAAAGATATTTATTATTGTGCTTTTTGTCAAAATTGTCAGTATTGTTTTGGATGTGTTGGTTTGCATAATAAGCAGTATTGTATCTTCAATAAACAATATACCAAAGAAACATATGAACAGCTTGTTTCAAACATCATCCAACATATGCAATCGACTTGAGAGTGGGGAGAATTTTTTAATCAATCATTAAGTATTTTTGCTTATAATGAATCTGTGGTACAAGATTTTATGCCATTGTCTCGTGAGGATGTTTTATCTAGAGGATATAAACGACAAGAAAAAAACTATGACCCTATCATTCCTCAATGAGCAGATACAATACAATGAGGTCAAATTCCAGGTGATATTTCTATAGTTACGGATGATATTTTGAAAAAAATATTTATCTGTGAAATATCACATAGACCGTTTAGAATTGTAAAACAAGAACTAGATTTTTATCGTAAACACCATCTTCCACTTCCTCGCAAACATCCAGATATTCGTCATGAAGAAAGAATGAAACTTAGACCAGCAAGAGAACTTTATCTGAGAAAATGTGATCAATGTGAAAAAGAAATAATTTCGGTTTATTCAGAAAAATATGAGTGAAAAATCTATTGTGAATCTTGTTATCATAAAGAACTTTATTAGTCTTTCTCAAAATCGTATTTTTGTTGATTTTATTATCCATAACTATATAAGGAGTCCGATTTATTTCCTATTTTTTTGTAATGTCTTTGTATGTCAGACCAACATGGGATGAATATTTTATGGAAGTTGCTAAATCTATTGCTAAGAGAGCTACTTGTGATAGGGATAGAAGTGGTTGTGTAATAGCCAAGAATAATCGTTTATTAGTTACCTGATATGTCTGATCTCCTTCATGAATGCCTCATTGTGATGAAATTGGTCATCAGTTTAAACAAATAACTCATGAAGATGGAAGTGTTACAAATCATTGTATGAGAACTGTTCATGCTGAGCAAAATGCTATTTGTCAGGCAGCAAGATCTTGAATTCCTATAGAATGATCGACATTGTATTGTAAAATAACTCCATGTAGAACTTGCTCTATGCTTATTATAAGTTCTTGAATTCAAAAAGTTGTTTGTGAAAAAAGAAGTGATTTTTGAATTGAATCTGAACAAATTTTTGAACAAGCATGAGTTCAGATCTTCTATCCTACTAATTAATTATTTATTTTCTTATTTATATATATGGGAAGATGGCATAGTATTGCAGCAAAAAAAGCAGCTTGAGATCTAGGTAAATGAAAAACATATTCTATGATGTCAAAACTTATTCAATTGGCAGCCAAAAAATGAGCGGATCCTAAAATGAATCCTAGTTTGGAATTGGTTTTGCAAAAAGCAAGATATTATAGTGTTCCTAGAGATATTGTTGATAGAGCTATTTTGAAATGATCTGGGCAATTGGAATGAGAACAATTGGAAGAAATTATTTATGAATGATATGGGCCTGCTTGAAGTGCATTACTTATCAAAACTTTAACATCAAATAGTAATAGAACTTCATCAAGTATAAAAACTATACTTAATAAATATGGTGGGTCTTTGTGACAACAAGGATCTGTTGCTTGGCAATTTGATGAAAAAGGAGTTATCGTTACTGATGGAAAAGTGAAAAAAGAGCAAATAAAATGAAAAGAAGTTGAAACTGTTATGCCTTTGGATCAAAATGTTTTGGAAGAGGAAATTTTGGAACTTCCAGTTGATGATATTTCTATTGAAGAGGGTACAGCGGTTATTTTTACCCAAAAAACTAATTTTGCTGAAGTTTCAAAATCTATGGATGGTTTGAATTATCATATTGTAGAATGAGATTTACAATTTATTCCTCAAAATGAAGTTGCTTTGGCTGATCAAGATATGCAACAGCTCTCTATTTTGGTTGAAAATCTAGAAAATGATGAAGATGTTGATAAGGTTTGGACTAATGTTATTCAATAACTTATATTGTTTTACATATTCAATTTTCGTTTAACATTCTATAAATTTCAAATAGTCTGATTGTTTTTTTGTAATTATTTAATCAATCAAATTCTTCTCCGATTTTTTCTATAATTCCTTTTAATTCAAAAATATTGTTGGATTTACTTTGATTTCATTCGATAAAATTAATTTTTTTTCTAATATTTTCATCGATGATAGTTATTGCTTCTTCTCGAGATATTATTTTTTCTTCTCAAAAACACTTTTTCCCCAAAGCTTTTGCTATTTCATTTCTTTCTTCTTCTGTGATACTTTGTCAGAAAATTTCTAGACTTATTTTTCCATTAAATTTGATATTATTTTTAATCAAAGAATTATCTTGGATTTGGTCAAATACAAATTCTTGAACAGCTATTAATGGTGGTAAATTTTTGAGAAATGTTTTAAATTCTTCGCTTTTGTTTTCATTGTCTTTTATTCATATAGTATATGCTATATTGGATATATTTCTATAATTTTCTCTAAATTTGTAAAAACATACTACTTCAGATTCTGGTGAACATCCCATCATTGAAAAAATTGTTCTATTGATTGTTGTATTATCAATAATATTTTCTTCAATATCATTAAAAACTCGTTGATAAATCATAAAACCTATTATTTTATCTTTGTTTGTTTCTCCTCAAAGAATCCCTTCTTGTATTTTTTTATCGATAATATCTTTTTTATCTTCTTTTATTTGTTCTCGTAGATGATAAAAAAATTCTCATAATAATCCTATATTTTCATTATCGGAAGTTGTTGTTATTTTATCTGTCAATGATATTAATGCTTTCTGAGATGGTGCAATAAAATTAATGTTCATTTTAATTCAGAATAATCAATTTTCATATTCATTGATGTCTCCTATTTTTATATCTTTGATTTGATTGAGTTCATTTTGATTGGTGTTGCTAAAAAAATCAACTCGTTTTTGCATTAGGTTTATGTCATTGTAAGGATTTTTATCCAAAAAATTTTTTCCAAGAATATTTATGGAAAGTTCCTCTGTATATGAATTTTTTCGGATATTTAATTTTGGTAATAATAGGTATTGAAGAAAATATGTGTAAGGGTATTGTAAATTTTCTTTGTATATTTCATATCTTTCAATTTCATCTTTCAAATTTTTATTTGCTTCTATAATATCGTATAGTGTTGAAGATGTTGCAATAATGTTTCTTGTTAATTGATTGTTTTTTAAGGTATCAGTTTTATATTGGTTTATATTTTCTAATATTTTTGCATTTTTATTTATTTGAGAATAATTTTGAAATGTTGTGATTCCCATATATACTACCCCAAAAATTAATATTATGGATATAAATATTCCTATAATTGTATTGTTTTTTTTATTGAAAAATTTTTTTATCATTAATCGACTTTTTACAAAAGTCTCTTTGGCTTTTTTAAACTGTTCCATATCTATTATATTTTTTTGTATTTTATTTGTTGATTGTATATTTTCCATTTTGTTATTTACTGCTAAAAAAATCACTGATTTCTCTTTGATTGGCTTTTTGAATTGGTAAACTTAATTTTATAGTTGAATTATTTATTGTAAATATAGTAGATCCAATTTTAACTGTTTTTGGTTCTATTTTAATTTGATCAGATTTAATATTTTCCCCTATAACTAATAAACTTTGTTTTAGAAAAATAATTAAATTGGTTGCAATAAAAACGTGAGGATTGATAATTCATTGCTTATTTAATACCATTTCATCCTGGATGTTTGTATTTAATTCTATAATAAATTCTATTTTATCATCCTTTGGATTGAATCATAAAAAATTTATATTAAATGTCGGAATATCTGTTTCTAATAATTTGATATTTATGTAGTTTGCTAATTGTTTTATGAAATTAGTGTCAATTTTGCTGGTTGTATCTATTCGTTTATAATAATTATTGAAATCATTTATTGTTGTACAATTTTCATTTATTTCATATGGATTTAAAAAACAATTATTTGTATAATTGGTAACATGTTTTTCTCAATTTGTTATAATTGTTTTGATTTTATCTTCTACAATAATAGGATCCTCATCGATTAGATTTGCAAATCCTTGGATAAAACTATCCATATAAGAAAATACTTTGAAAGATGTTATTAATTTAAGATTTTCCATCAATGCCATTCTCTCTTTTATTCCATATATTCAATGTTGTTCTTCGATGCTATTGTACAACTGTTGTGGAATAAATCAGTATTTAACAATTTCTTTTTTTATAATATCTAATTTTTCTGTGTTATTGATAATATCATTTTCTAATATTACTATATTTTTTCCCAAAATATCTTTCTTGTGAATGTAATTTAATCTATTACTATTTATGATTTGTTTAACAGAGGTTTCTGCGTTATCTTGTATTAAAATATTTCATTGTTCCAATCGTGAAGCATATTTATTGATTTTAGTATATTTGCTTATATATTGATTTATTTCTTTAACTTTTTCTATAAATGTTCTATTTTCTTCTTTTATTTCAGTGTTTGTCGATGCTAACAATATATATTTATTATAAACACCCATCAAAACAATCGCTATGATACATCCGAAAGATATGAAATAATATATAGCTATCTTTTCTATATTTGTTAATTTTCTTTTAATATTCAATGCTTGCTGTTTTATTCAACTTGATCATAACATAGGACCTATTTTACTTTCTTTCTCTTCTCTTATTTTTGTCGTATTTATTTCAATTGGTTTTGATTTTTCTTCTAATCAAGCGGAAAATTTACTAAAATCAATGGTGATTTCATTATTTTTATTTGTTTCTTGATTGGGTGTATTTAATTTAATTTGTTCTTTATTTTCCATGTGTCTTTTTGATTTAAATTACTACGTTTCTATTATATTTAGAATTTTTGAAAAAGCAAAAAAAGTGAATATCACATCACCTTTTATTTGACATTACAAAAAAATATTATTTAATTTATTTTATATATCCATTTTTGAAATCATTTCGATCCATAATTTTTTTTCATTCTGGTTTTATTTTTAATGATTTTATGCTCGTTGCTGTATTGTTATTATTATCCAATAACGGGTTGTTTTTCTCTGTTTGGTACATGTTTTTGTCAATTATTAGTTCTTCAACAATAATTCTTTTGTTTTCATGGATAAAATAAATTTTTGGTCGGAGATAACATCCACGATATTTATTGTAAATAGATTCTAGTGAATCCTGAAATGGGTTGATAAGTCAGCTTTCTTTTTCTATCTTATTGCAATACGTAGCTTTTGATTCTTCTTGTTTTTGATTTCATAAAAAATTTTTTCAAAATTTTCGAATAGTTTCATTGAGAAATTTTGGTCCTTCTTGTTTCATCCATTCTATCAAATCTTTACAAGTTCGTTCAAATGCTAATTGCGTTGTTTTTATATCTATGATATCTCAGGTATCCATTCATTTATCCATTTTCATAATAGTTATTCCAGATTCTTTTTCTCAATTAAGAAAAACGGATTGGATAGGTGAAGCTCCGCGATATTTTGGTAGAATTGAACCATGAACGTTGATTGGGGCTATTTTGGCTGTATGTAATATACTTTCTGGAATTATTTTTCCGTAGGCTATAACAACAAGGAAATCTGGATTTTTTTCTTGTAATCGGTCTTGAAATTCTTTTCCTTCCTGAGATTTCTCTGGATTGATTTTTGTTGGTGTTGTTATGAAATTTTCTTTTGTATATATTTTTTTTGTTTCTGTTTTGATAATGTTTTCACATATTTCCATTCCTCTTCCTTGGGGTTTGTCACATTGAGTTACCACTCAAACTATTTCAAACCTTTTATCTTTGGCAAGTTCTTGTAAAAAAGGGACTCCGATAGGAGCTGATGAGAAAAACACTATTTTGTAGTGATCAGGGTCATAATTTATTGTCATACTTGGTGTGCAATGTAAAACTCTATCGAAAGCATAAAAAATTCCTGGCCAAAATCCATATCTTTTGAGCACGTTTATGCTGTATTGGCTACAATGAGGATGATGTGCACATACGCGTCCTCTGAGATATAAGAAAAATATACTCTTATCTGGCGAAAGGGTAAATTGATAGATTTTGATACAGATAATAAGTACGTAGGCGAGTGCTTTGTTTATTTTTTTGAGGAGTTTCATGCTGGTAGTATAGGGTTTTGGAAATGATTTGCTAATAAAATTTTGATAGAAAATACTGGCTAATTACCCAGGATTTTTCCTTTTATATTCCATCATTATACCTGATTCCTTCATCATGTAATACTGATTGCAAAGCATTAGCTAGTAAAATATCTAATGAAATAATTTTGCATCGATCAGGAAGTTCTTTGTGGGTAATACTATCAGTAGTAAAAAAGGAACTTATTATTTTTTCTTTGTAGAGTTTATTGAGCTCATTCAAACTGTCTCCATGGAATATTCCGTGAGTGCTTAGTACATGAATAGATTGTGCTCATTGTTTCTTGATTTCTTTAATAGTTTGAATCATTGTTCATCCGGTGTCGATTATATCATCATAAAGGATAATGTCTTTATTTTTAACGTCACCATAAACAGCAACTTTTTCTACTTTTTGATCAGAAGTATAATCTCTTTCTTTGAGGGTAGTAATGTGATTGATATGAAGATCTTTACTGATAACTTCTATTTTCTTTTTTCCTCAGGCATCGGTTCCCGATAAAAGGAGATTTTTTGTGTTTAGATTGAGTGATTGGATGATATGTTTAAACATCCATCCGATACTCAGATTGATAAATTTTGTTCCTGTTGTACGATTGAATGTTGCGTCATTGTGAAGATCTACAGTAATAAGATTGTCTACTCCATCGTTGATGATATCGCTTACTGCTAAATTAGCCAGATTTGCTTTTCTTTTTTTAACTTCTGCACATCAGTTGTAATCATATTTATCATCTCTTGCATAAGGGAAACTTGGTAGGACGACGTTCATTTTTTTTGCTCCGAAATCTTTCATGGTCTTTACAAATCATCTCATACTCATATATTTGTCATTTATAGATATTTTTTGTCCATTTTTGTTTTCTAGATGATTAAAAAGATCACAAATTAAAGCTGTTTTCTTTCCTCTTACAGATTCTGGTATTGCGGTTTTTGGTGCTCCGTCAGTAAAATATTCATATTCTAAAATAATATGTTTAATGTCTTGTTTCATAACATCTAACAATTTCTTTTTGATATTTTCTGCCAATGGACTGATGTCTGGAGTAGAAAATAAAACAATTTCTTTGTCTAGTGTGTTCATTCAAAATAGGATAGAAAATAAAAATTTAATAGGAAATAAGATTGCTTATTGGATATTCTTGTAATTTTTCTTTTCCCTGTAACTCAGAAAGTTCTACTACAAAGTGACATCATTGGATAATTCCTCAGAGCTTTTCTATGAGTTTAGCTGCTGATGTAGCAGTTCCTCCTGTTGCGAGCAGATCGTCGATGATAGCTACTTTTTGATTTACTGATACACTTTTTGTTTGGATTTCTTGGATGTTGTTTCCATATTCGAGAGTATAATTTTCTTCTATAACCTCCCCAGGAAGTTTTCATTTTTTTCTGATCATCACGAAAGGTTTCTCGAGATATTGGGCTACCATACTTCCAAAGATAAAGCCTCTTGCATCTAGACCAGCAATAATATCGGCATCTTTTGCCTGGAGTGCAAGTTGTTGGACTACATGATTACGTGCTTTTTCGTTTTTGAGTAGCTTACTAATGTCTTTAAATAAAATTCCTGGTTTTGGAAAGTTAGGAACATCTTCAATAAAATCTGAAATATTGATATTGTTTTTATAACTATCTATGCGATTTTTAAATTTCTCTATTTGGTTAGTTAATACGTCATTGATAGATATTTCTTGGTTGGTATATTCTTCAAGTAATCCTAAAATCTGACTGATGTTTTTTTGAGTAATGGTAGTTAATTTTTCGGAGGAGATTTCTTTTCTTGTGTAGATATTTCTATATTGTTGGAGAGAATCATTTCGTTTTCCTAGATTGATAGCAAATTCTAGAGGACTAGATTTCTCTTTTGTTTCTTGTATAGAGTACGCTTGATTTTGGTTAATTCTTTGGTGAGCGGAGAGAATATTACTAATTGCGTCTCCTGCTTCTGAGATAATTGCCTCAATGTTGTTTTGATTAAGTGCCTCTACAAATTCGAGTCATTCTTGCATTGCTTTGTGAATGATAGCATCCTGTGTTGCTCAAATGCTGTCTTCATAATGATTGATTTGTTTGATGAGTTCTTTCATGGGTAGATTGGTAGTGATAAAAAGACATCATCATACTACCTCTTGCAATATACTTTACAATACTTATTGTAAATATGTACACTAAGTTTTTTGTTTGATCTTATTATACCTTTATATTCTTTCTTATCTCTTATGTCAAAAGTACCTTCTTTTGTTCAATTATGAGTTGATGTTGTGTTATTTTCGATTATTGATCATCAGCTTCAGGTGCTTTTGGTTAAGAGAGCTACGACTCCTTATCAAGGTGCTTATTCGCTTCCTGGATGATTGGTTGCTCTAGAAGATACTGTGGAACAAACCGTGCAAAAAACTTTGTATAGAGAGACTCATGTTTTGTGTGAACATGTTAAATTGTTTGGAATTTTTTCTGCTTTGCAGAGAGATCCAAGGGGAAGAGTAGTTAGTATAGGATATTATGCTATTCTTCGTTATGAAGATTTGGTTTTGAAAAAAGGAGTAACTCAGCTTTCGGTAGAGTTTTTCCCTTTTAAAAAAATAGGTCATCTTGCTTTTGATCATAATGATATTTTGCATGCTGCTTATTTACATTTACAAGACGATTTGGTGTGATCAGATATTATTAAATATTTTATGCCCAAACTTTTTTCTCTTACTCAGTTACAAGAGTATTGTGAAAGTATTTATAACCGTAAGTTTGAGAAAAGAAATTTTATCAAATATGTTCGTACTCATTTTAAAATTAAAAAGACTAAGTTTAAAGAAAAATTTGTTTCTCATAGACCAGCGTTTCTGTATCAATTTTTTTAAAAATCCCAATCTCCTTTCATGCTGCTAGATTGTGTATAGTTAGTTACTGTTGATTCGAAAAAATTGGATTTTTCTCAGTTATTGTCTTGGAGACGTTCGAGATGTTTGTAAGGATTTTCTTTGATTTCTGGATAAAGTGGTTCTAATCAGATTAAATTTAGTCTGTTGTTTGCCAATCGTTTGGTATAATTTTCTGTAGTTTGATGATTAATTCCTATTATGGTATTTCCCAAAATAAATTGAGATCGTTTGATTTCTTGATCTACTGCGTTTTTGAACATTTCGTATATTATTTCTTTTTTGAACATATCTGGAAATTCTTTTTCGATCTCTTTGATAATATAGGTAAACATTGTTACGTGAGTTAATTCATCTCTACGAATGTAGCTGATCATTCTGTCCGTTGCTTTCATTTTCTGATGATCAGCAAGCGTATCAAAAAAAGCAAATCCATTGTAGAAATAGAGTCCTTCCAATAGAAAATTTCAGATTATTCCTTTGAAAAAATTTTCATCATTGGGATTGTCTATAAAATCTTGATAAATCTGTCCTATATATTGATTTCTTTCTAAAAGAATTGGATTATCTCTTCGAAAATAGTAAATATCGTCTCTTTTTGATGATTCGACTACACTTTCCAAAATAGTTGCATAGCTTTGTGAATGAATAGCTTCTTGATAGGTTTGAATTGCAAGTAATAAACTAACTTCAGGAGCTGTTATATAATCAGAAAAATTTGGTAAATTTACCGTTTGAATACTATCAAGAAAAATCAGAAATGAGAGAATCCCATCATAGGCTCTACGTTCGTAGTCTGTAAGTTCTGATTTGTATTGAATACTGTCTTCATTGAGTCCAGATATTTTTTCAGGTACTCGAAAATTTCCTATCATAATCGTATAAAGTGATTTTGCTCGTGTATATTTGGTGCTGTTGAGATTAAATAATCCTGTTGTATTTCCTTTAATTATTGTTCTATGTTGTGGATTATCATTTCCTGCTGGATTGAAGATTTTATTTGTTTGCATGGAGTCTTATTTAGTTAATGGTAAATTTTATTCTGTTGAAAATAGTATTATATTTTCTATGTTACTTTTTGTTATTTTCTCGTGAGCTGTTGCATTTTCTTAACGGTAGAAAATACAGAAAAGCTGAAACTATTCTAATTCTTCTCAAATTTTTCCAGTAATATCAAGTGATGGTTTGAGTGTTTTTAATCCTATATTTCGATTTGCTGGACATGCATGTCAGGGATTGTTTTCTATGAAATTGAGAGCCTGAATTTTTCTTAATAATTCTTGAGCGCTTCTTCAAAGTGGCTCTGTGGTTATCTCGATGGATTTTAAAATTCCTTTTGGAGAAATAATAAACGTTCATCTTTCTGCATTTCCTGTTTCTTCATTTCGGATATTGAAATATTTTGTTATTTCTCCAGTTCTATCACTGATCATTGGTATTTTGAAATCTTTGAGCAGACTTTCTGTTTCTATCCATCTTTTGTGAGAAAAAATGGTATCAGTACTGATTACAAAAAGTTCAGTATTGATTTTTTTAATATCTTCATATACTTTTGATAAATCTTTGAGTTCTGTTGGACATACAAATGTAAAATCTGCTGGATAAAACACCAAAATAACTCGTTTTTCTTCATAATCAGAAAGCCTTTTTATTTCACTTTTGTCTGTCTTTGGATTATATAATTCGAAATAAATATTTTTTACTGTTGATTCTAGGGTGATTGGTGTATTTTCCATGATTATAGGGTGATAAGATAAAATATATTTATTTTTGTTGTATTGTTTTCGTGAAAAAGAGTTCTTTGATAACTTTTTCTACATGTCCAGTTGCTTTCACATTGCGTCGTTCTTTGATAATTTTTCCTGATTGGTCGAGGAGAAAAGTCGATCTAATTGTTCACATAGAGATTTTTCCGTAATTGTTTTTTTCTCCTCGAGTTCCAAATTGTTTATGTAAAATTAATTCTGGATCCGATAGTAAAGGAATAGTTATTCCTTGTTTTCTGATAAATTCACAGTGTGACTTTTCAGAATCTTTACTAATTCCAATTACTTGAATATTGTTTTCCAAAAATAGTTTCAGATTCATAGAAAAATCTTTTGCTTCTATTGTACAACCTGGTGTATTATCTTTGGGGTAAAAATATATGATTGTTTTTGGATAATTTTTGTATATTGATTCAAAAGATACATCTTTTGTTTCCCCCTTTTCGGTTATTTTTATTGTCATATTTTTATTGGTTATAATGTAAATATATTGATTTTTTTCTTTTAATCATTATTTTTTGACTTGGGGTTAATATTAATTTAATTTAGGAGCAAATTTTTCAGCCTAGGGATTGTTTTCATATCCCTAGGTTTTTTTTTATCAACTACAACTAGTACATTCTTTGACATCCAAACTCATACTTCTTACATAATAGATGGTTTTGATCTTTTGTTGTCGAGCTTTTATATAGTAAGAAAAAAGATCTCACGGAGTTGTTTCTGCTGGATTTATTATTCGTTCAAAACTTATAGATTGATCTATTCGTTTTTGAATAGTTGCTATCATATCTATAATTTCTGGCATTTTCATATTAACATATTCTTTGTAAAATCGTGTGTTTTCTGGGGTTAAATTTGGAGCAACGGTTATACTTGGTGCGACTCCATTTGTTTCTACGAAATATTTTTTATAAATAGGCAATAATCATGATGTTGTTCCTACAACAAGAGATGTTGATGTATTCGGAGCAGGTGATAGATGATATCCAAATCTGATTCCATGTGTTTTAATATTGTTTATAAGTTCTGATCGTTTGTTTTTTAGATGAGAATGTTCTAAATATCGTGACTCATTTCTTCAAAAAATAATTCATTGAGATCGTTGACTTCACTCGAATAATTCATATTTTCCTCTTTCTTGTGCTAGTTCGTTTGATGTTTTGAGAGTTGTGTAAGCGTATTGTTCAAATAACTGATCAACATGTGTTCTGGCAAACGCAGAGTCATATACCATATTCTTTGTTGCTAGATATTCTGCTAGTCATAAAAATCATAATCCAACGCTTCTATATTTTTTTGCCGTAATTTCTGCTTCTTTTATAGGAAAAAAGTTGAGGGTGATTACATTGTCAAGAATACGCATAGTTATTGGTATTATTTTTTCTATTTCATCTAGTGTATGTACTTTAGCAATGTTTATTGAAGCTAAATTACAAACCACAGAGTCTCCAGGTTTATATTTTATATGAATTTCTCCATTTTCTTCAGTTTCTTCAATAAACCTTGAAGGTGAAATATTTTGAGCTATTTCTGTACAAAGTTGACTTGAATAAATTTTTCCTGCGTGATTATTGGGATTTACTTCATTTACGGTGTCGCGAAAAAATGTATAAGGCATACCTGTTTCTACTACAGATTTCAAAAACTTTTTAAACAATTCTTTTGCTGAAATAGTTTGTTTTAATGTTATATTTTGATTCTGTTCTAGTTCTTCATATAATTTTGTAAATTCTTCTCAAAAATAATCTTGGAGTTTTTTCTTTGTAATATCATGTATTTCTTTGGGATCAAACAATGTTCGATCTTTGTTTTCCACAACTCTTCGCATAAAAATATCGGGAATACTTACTGCCGGAAATATATCGAATGATTTTCTTCTAATATCTCCTGTTTCTGTCTGCATGTCTAAAAAATCGAGAATGTCTTTGTGTCGAATATCTAATGTTACTGATATAGCGCCTGTTCTTGCTCCAAGTTGGTTTACGGCGATAGCTGTATCATTAATAACTTTTGTCCAAGGTAATACTCATCCGGAAGCTCATTTAACATCTCTGATATTTGAACCTTTAGATCTAATATTTCATAAGTATACACCGATTCATCAACCAAATTTGGAAATTTGAGCCATATTTTCTATATTATGATATATTGATCTGAGATCATCGTCTATACTCAATTTGAAGCAGCTTGATAATTGGTGAAAATTTGTTCTCGCATTCATTAATGTTGGTGTTGGTAATGATATTTTCTGCTTAGCACAGGCATCATAGATAGCGATAGCTGTTTTTAATCTTTTTTCTTTTTTTTCAGGGATTGCTAGAAAAAGAGCTATTGTTAAGTACATTTCTTGTGGTAATTCATGAATAATGTTGTTTGGATTCAATAAATAACGTTTTTTGAGCATAAGTGCTGTTGTATATCCATATTCAAAGTCGTAATCTTGTCTCAGATAAGAACCAGCTTTTTGTATTTCTTCTTTTGTATAATATTCCATAAAATTCTGATAATATTTTTTTTGTTCAATATAGTTTTGAAAGTGTTGACTAAAATGTTCGCTAGAATATATATTTTCGATACCAATATTTCTATTTCTACTTGCTTGTTTATAGATATCCATAATGAGAATTCTTCCTGCTATAATTTGTCGTTGTGTATTTTGGATTGATATTAAATTGAGTACTGATTTGATCAATAATTTTGTAATATTTCTTGTTTCAATATTTTCCATAAGATATTTTTCTAATTCTTTTTTTACTTCTTCAAAATGACATGTGTTCTCAAAACCAATACATGCTCTTTGAAATGTAGCTTCAATTTTGTTCCAATTAAAATTTTCTTTTGCTGTATTATACTTTGTTACCAAGAAGAACATGATTATAAATAATTTATTGTGTAAAATCGATAATATACTATATATTGTAATTTATTATTATTTTTTATACTATATGTTGTGTTTAAAAAAAAGTGTGATGTGTTTGTATAGGAAAATAAAAAAGAAGTTCAAGAGAAAATTTATCTATTTTTTTCTATTTTACATATTTCTTTTTATACTCTATTTTGTCAAGTGTATTATCTATATTTCTTCTTAAAAATTTGTCTGGTATATATTTATCATTATAATAAGATTGTTTTAATACTAAATATACTATATTATGAGTTTTGAATGAAATTCAGATATAAATTACCATGAAGAGGAAAAATATATTAACTTAAACTCTAAAGAATTAGATGCTATATCTGGTGAAGAGATTTATAATTGATTAAAAAAAACAAATATTTATTTGAAGGAATCACAAAATAAAGAAACTTATGAATATACAAAAGAACAATATCAGATTCATAAAAATATATTATCTTCTTATATAAAAGACAGTTGTTCTTTGTCTAATTGAAAATTGGTACATGATGAATCTTCTTCATTTTGAATTTGATGAATGATATATACCAATCCCAATATTACTAGGAAACGATGAGATAGAAGTACGCAAAATATTAATTATCAAATATCTGAAAGAAATAGAAATGATATTTATAATAAAGTTTGAGATATTTCTTCTGTTTCCCCAAATATTATTAGAGCTTGGGTAATTAAATTTAATCAAATGTTGTCAAATTATAAATATGTAATTGATTCATGATTGTGATATAAGGCAGCTAAAAATAAACAATGGGAAGAAGAAATAAAAAAAATTCCACAAATAGATATCGATTGATTTATGAAAGAATTTATGAAAGACCAGGAGAATAGTTTAACTGTTTTCGAAAAACAAAAGAGAAACGAACCTGTTATTATAGATCCTTGGTCAAAAGATCAAAAAATATGAGAACTTATTATGGAAGAAAATAGTAAAAAAAATATTTTGTCTAATTTTCAAAAAGCTAATGTTATTTTTGATATCCAAGTTTTAGGTAGAGCGGATGCTACGTGACCACAAAATAAAGAAATTCCTTGAGAACAAGTTAAAAAGTCTATTGAATTATTAACGTCGAAATGATTTAATATTTCTCTTCTAAATACTGTTGAATTACCTGATTGAAAAAAGATTTCTGTTAATGAATTTTTATCAGACAAAGAAGATAAAAACAAACTCAATATGACTTGGGCTTATGCTAGAGCTTTGATGCAAATAGATTTTTTACCCAAGGAAGAACTTCAAAAAATACATACTTGTCCTAGTTTTAAAATAAAAATAGATGCCCAAGATATTTTTTCTGGAAAAAAATGAGATCAATATATAGGTTGAGGAATATATATGATAAATGATTGAAGTGTTTCTTTTGAAAACAAACCTATCGAAAAAAAGAATCCTACCAATGAAATTCCTATGCCAATTATTGATTTATGAGAAATTGATTTTACTACTATGTTGTGAATAAAAAGAGTTGTTAAAATATTTTTTGATGGAAATTCAATAAAACTTTCTCAAATTGATGATGGAAAAATTAAAAATGCATGGTCATCATGATCTGTTTATGCTACTGCTTATGGAACTATCAAATATGATACAGATAAAATAAAAAAACCAGATTCTGATAAAACTGTATCTGTTTTTGTAAATGATACTAATTTGTTATCTGATTTGTGATGAAAATTTAATTTATTTGTAGATCTGGAAAAAGATTTATGATTGAAAATAACTAAAGATGTTCCTTGATCTTGATGATTTGATACTCAATGAATTGTTTTGAATGAAGTGGATGCTAATGAATTTACTACAAAATTTGATCAATATCTATCTAATATAGAAAAGACACCAGATGATTTTTTAAAAATTTTACAATCGTATTTGGCTGATACAACTATTGGAGATGTTCAAAAAAAATATATTAAAGATGTTATAAAAAATATTTCTGATGCAAAAAATATATCTCCTATGTAATAAAATTTATGGATTATATCCTTTTCAAAAATTAAAAACAAAATAATAAAGATCTTGTCATTTTCGTTTAGGATCTTTTATTTTTGCAAATCCCATTCCTACATCTTCAAATTGTGGTTCAAATATTTGATCGTGTCATGTTCTTTGACCCAGAGTATATCAATATATTACCTCATATAAATTGTCTCTAAATGATATATTTTCGGAAACAATAGAATATTCGTATCATCAGACTTTATCAACTCTATCCCATACATTTTCTTGTTTCATATTTTCGTGCTTGAAATAATTATTATTTGCCATATCGTCTGCATGATTTTGCGCTGCTTGTGCTAATGTTTTATTATATTTATATTTACTTCATTTTTTGTATTTATTGAGTTCTATCAATGCATGTTCGTTAATAATTTCTTTAACTTTTTCTATTCAATATTTTTCTATTATTTGAGACATTTTGGATTTTACTATTTCTTGATGGTTTTCGTCTTGTAAATTTTCGATTAATAATTGCTCTGTTTGATTAGAAAAGTAATATGTCTTTCATAAGCTATTTGGTGATCATAATAATATTTCTCATGCGATAATTGTTCATAATATATATTTCTTATTTAATTTCATGATATCATTTTTTATGATAAAATTGTTTTTTATTTTATACTTATTTTAAGTCTTTTGTCAATTTGTTTTTAGTAAAAACATATTTATTGTTTTGGCTATTTTAGAAATAGTAGTATACTTAATTACTATTTATATGATTATTTAGTATACATGACAAAAAAGGAATATGTATTTAAATTTTTGGATAAAGTAAAATGATATTGGAAAGATGCTTCTTCTATTCAAGAATATCTTTCAAATAATGATGATAATGATTATATTGAATATCTTTATTTTGAATTTGTTCAAATAGTTGATAAAATTTCTAAGGAAAAAGAACAAAATAAAAAATCAGAAGTTATTAAATATTTAAATCTACTTAGAAAACGTGAAAAAATTAGTCAACATAACGATTATAAAGATCTAGAAGCATTGGAAAAATTGTTTTAAAGAGTATTAGTCAATATATTTATATTGACATATATTATTTTTTTATTATATATTATTTCATAAATAAAATTACTAATATAATGATTTATGAGTACGAATACTTACGAAATGCGTGGGGTGTCTTCTGGTAAAGAAGATGTTCATGCGGCTATTAAAAACGTTGACAAAGGTATTTTTCCAAATGCCTTTTGTAAAATTCTTCCTGATTTGTTTGGGGGATTACCAGACAAATGTTCTATTATTCATGCAGATGGTGCTGGTACAAAAACCGCTCTTGCCTATTTGTATTGGAAGGAAACAGGTGATCTTTCCGTTTGGAAAGGGGTTATTCAAGATAGTATTGTTATGAATCTGGATGATCTTTCCTGTGTAGGCGCTGTTAATGTTCCATTGATTCTTTCTGGTAATATTGGTAGAAATAAACATCTTATTCCACCTGAAGTAGTTTCTGTTCTTATTAACTCAGCAGAAGAATTCTCCCAAAAAATGAGAGATTTTGGTATTGATATCCAATTAGGAGGCGGTGAAACTGCAGATGTTGGCGATTTGGTTCGAACGGTTATTATTGATCATACTATGGCTTGTACTATGCCTCGATCGCAGGTTGTTGATATTAATATCAAACCTGATGCTTTGATCGTTGGACTTGCTTCGTTTGGTCAGGCATATTACGAATCTGAATATAATGGAGGAATGGGTAGTAATGGTCTAACCGGTAGTCGTCATGATGTATTTTGTAAAGACTACATTACACAGTACCCGGAGACTTTTGATCCTATTCTTTTGCAAAAATGCCCTGATTTGGTTTATAAAGGATCTTACAGAGTAATTGATCCTATACCAGAAGAGTATTTTCTGAATCATTCGTATATTGCGCCTGAAAACGTTGGAAAACTTGTTTTGTCGCCAACTAGAGCTTATGCGCCTATTCTAAAACAGATATTGAACACTATTGAAAGAACATTACTTCAAGGTATTATCCACTGTAGTGGTGGTGGTCAAACCAAAGTTTTGGATAAGGTCAATGGTGTTCATATTATCAAGGATAATCTGTTTCCTATACCGCCATTATTTCAATTGATTGGTGATGAATCTGTTACCAGTAGGATGGAAATGTACAAGACCTTTAATATGGGTCATCGAATGGAATTGTACGTTGATAATTTACAAGTTGCTCAGCATATTATCAATATTTCTAAAACCTTTAATGTGGGCGCAAAAATTATTGGCCGAGTTGAAGCTTGTGATGGTAAGAAATTGACTATTAAAGATGATCAAGGCGAATATGTTTATTAATCCTATGTATATCTAGAAAAGGCGCTTTTAGCGTCTTTTTCTTGTATTATCTTTTTCTTTCTATAAAAGAAAATTGTTTATTTTTGAATATTGGTGATGCATAAAGTTTTTTGATGTAAGGTGAATAAATATTATCTTAATAAATGGTTAACGTATTTTGAACAAAATAACCAAGATATTTCCAATGATTTGATTGTTGCAACTTGTGTTGTGACCGATAGAGCCAAAAATAAGTGGCTCAAAGAGGTAAAATTAGCATTAGAAAATAATCAAAAAGTATATATTACGTGATGTGGAGTATTTGATCAATGAAAAAAGATGCCTGATGAAGAATTCTATACTATCTATCCAGAATTATCAGAATTTAAAAATATGATTGAATTATTGGGAGAGGAGCCGGGAAGAATAGATACTCGTGAAGTAGCTACTCATGAATTTAAAACAACAAATCTGTATACCAAAAAATATGTTATGATTCAAAATGGGTGTGATACACATTGTACATTTTGTCTGACTATTCTCAAAAGAGGAAAAAATAGAAGCAGAGATTTGGAAGATATTATAATGGAAATCAATGAATTTGTGGCTGGTGGCGGTAAGGAAATTGTTTTGACGGGAATTAATTTGGCAGCGTGGGGATCCGAATCTACCAGAAAACCAGAACAAAGTAAATTTTCTGATTTATTAGAATCAATTATAAAATATACCTCAGTTCCAAGAATTAGAATATCAAGTCTAGGACCTGAATTTTTGGATGAAAAGTTTTTTGAGTTAATAAAAAATCCGAGATTTTTACCTCATTTTCATTTTTCGATTCAAAGTTTTTCTGATAAGGTATTGAAACTTATGAATAGAAATTACGATTTTGCTTTACTTGATCGTGTGTTAACTCGTATCAGAAATCTTGAAAGAGATGACAAAGATTTGATTAGTATAGGAGCTGATATTATTACGGGATTTCCTGGAGAGACGGCAGATGAGTTTGAGAAAACGGTCGAGAGTGTCAAGAAATATGGGATTACTAAGTTACATGCGTTTCCGTTTTCTGCGCATGAAAAATGAGAATCCGTCCCAGCTGCTAAGCTGCCTGATCAAATCTCTTTTTCTGAAAGAAAACAAAGAAATTTCCAATTAATGGCAGTTGGAGATCAAGTGAGAAATGAATTTTTGATAAAAAATAAAGGTAAAAAGCATATTGTTCTGGTTGAATGAAAACAACGTGGAAAAATTCATGCTTGGACAGAAAATTATATTCAAGTTGAGTTGGAAGGGGAATATAAAAGAGGTGATTTGATCCAAGTTTTCTTATAATTAAAATCCAGATTGTAATTCTATCATTTTGTAATATATTCATTTCTTTTCTACTAATTCTTGGTGATTACCACTTTCAACTATTTTTCATTTTTCCATTACATGAATTATATCTGCTTGTTTTACGGTTTGTA
>CAZPFR010000017.1:0-23110 GCA_964586005.1 uncultured Candidatus Peribacteria bacterium
TTTTTTTAGATAATTTATTGCATTTCATAAGTTATTACATATAAGTCTACAAGAGATTTTACTCTTATAATTTTCTCTATGTGACACATTATTAAACTATATAATGATTTTCAAGAAGGAATGCCTGCTTTTTCAGAATTTCTTAATGATATTTCCAAAACACTTGAAAATCAGAATATTCTTTTGGGATTACATTATGTATGAGGTGAAGTATTTTATTCTCTCAATTGTAACAAAATAACATATCCTACGTTTGAATCTCAATTCTATACACATTTTAATGATTTTCAAATTATAGAAGATGATAAAAAAATAGTTTGGAATTATGATAAATCAAAAACTATGATTTGAGAAATTGGTTTAGAGAACGATCGATTTTTCCCATTTAAAATAAATGAATCAAATAATAGTGATTTTATGTTTAATATATTTAGAACATTTGAAAATTTCGACGTAATAAACGATAAAGTATCTTTTTTTATTTCATTAAAATCAATCAAAGAAGGGTGATTGTTATTTAATTTAAAAACAGGATTTGATTATAAATTATTTAAAACAGCCTTAAAATTCAAAATATTTAAATATATGTTTAATCACAAAGTTACCAAAAATTGGAAAGAGGAAGGAAATAAATATTTTAAAAACAAATTACTGACAGAATTATTTGAAGCACAAATGTGCTTAGTTGTACAATCAGATTCTAAATTAACATCTGAAGCAAAAATAAAATCTATATTTAATAATTTTTTGGTATTTGAAAATTTTCCTGCAAATAAATTTAAAATTAAAATTCATAAAGAAACAACTATTATAAATCAATTGAAATCTAAATACCAATCAGATTCTATGCATAAATATCTTCTTAATCCCAAAGAAATTTCATCGTTTTTTCATTTTCCCAAGAATCCAAAAGCAGAAACATCTCTTCTAACAGTAAAATCCAAAAAGCTTGCCCTCCCTGTAGGAATACCAACATACAATTACACCATCAATGAACAAAGAGAAATTATAGCAAGAGAGTTTCCACAAGAAGCAAATATTATAGGAATATCTGATTATAGATCTATTAGAGTACCCATTGGAATATATGACGAAGATAGATTGAAACATGTATATATTGTAGGGAAAACTTGATCAGGAAAATCAAAACTCCAATTATCTTTGATGATAAACGATATTAAACAAGGAAAATGAATAGGCGTAATAGATCCGCATGGCGATGCAATTGATGAAATTATGACTCATATTCCAGAATATCGTAAAGATGATGTAATTATTTTTGATCCAACAGATGATAAATTTCCATTTTGTCTCAATCCATTAGATGTTGGTGAAACAGAAAGTAAACAAGTTTTGGCAAAATGATTTATAGATATATTCAAAAAATTCTTTGGTGCAAACTGGAATCCTAAACTAGAACATGTACTTAGAATGATATTTTTAGCTCTTTTAGACAAAAAGAATGCAACACTTTTTGATATAATCAGAGCATTAACTGACAAGGATTTTCGTTATGAAATGATAGATCAAATAGAAGATGATGTAGTAAGAAATTTCTGGACAAATGAATTTGCTGGTTGGTCTCAACAATTCAATACAGAAGCTATTATGCCTATTTTAAACAAAGTTTGACAAATTCTTTCTATCGAAGTACTCAAAAATATTTTTGCATCACCTCAAAACAAATTAGATTTCCGTAAAGTGATGGATGAAAGCAAGATATTACTTATCAAACTTCCAAAATGAAAGCTTCAAGAAGAAATCATGTGATTTTTGGGAGCTATGTTTGTTACAAAACTTTATCAAGCAGCCATGGGAAGACAATCAGTAGAAAAACATCTCAGAACACCTTTTTTCTTGTATGTAGATGAATTTCAAAATTTTGCTACAGAAACATTTAATGAAATACTATCAGAAGCTAGAAAATACTGACTATCTCTCACAGTAGCTCATCAATTTATCAAACAAATTCCATCTCAAATTTCGGATGCTCTTTTTGGTAATGTAGGTACATTAATAAGTTTTAGAATATCATCCGAAGATTCTGAAGTTATGAAGCAACATTTTGCACCATTTCTTTCTTGATATGACATAGCAAATCTCAATATGAGAGAATTTTATTGTAAAATGCTTGTTAATTGACAAGTTAAAGATCCATTTTCACTCAAAAGTGTATATATGCCAGATGTCAAAATAAATAGAGAATTTATAACTCATTTATATGAAATTTCTAGAGCTAAATATTCAAGATCTCTCGAAGAAGCCAAAAAAGTTGTTGAAATCCAACAAAAAGATGTATTACAAACTATCGAAGAGTTTGCTGAACCTATTATCTAATACGATAATCAGTAAAATCAGAATTTTAATATTTATTATATACAAATGTCTGATTTAAGAATTCGAGAAGAAAAAATAAAAGAGAGGAGAAAATCCACTTCTTGGAGAGATTTTCTCAAAGAAATAGCTAGTTATTATAATCTAACTCTTTATAAAAAAGATGGAAATAATCCAACATGTATGGCTCCAAAATTTTCTGGAAAAGGAATTTCATATCTAGATTTTGAAAAAATCAGAGAAAATTATGTGGACTACCAACAAAAATATACAGGAAATTTTTGGCAATCCTATAAAGAAATTTTTAATCAGATTTCTTTTCCCTATTTAGCCAAACGATGAGATGTAGAAAATGCTGATTTTGCACACAAAGTGTTTTATTCTAGTAATGCATATTTAAGTTTTGAAATTTGTTATTCAGAGAAAGTAGTATATAGTGTAAATATAAAGGATAATTGTTCATATATTTTTAATTCAATAATGATAGGAGATAATTCCGAAAATATATATAACTCAGTATGAGTTTTTAAATCTTTTAATGTTTTTTATTCAAGATTTATCTTTGATAGTGCAGATATATGGTTTTGCTCTCATATGGTAGGATGTAAAGAATGTATGTTTTGTGATAATTTAGAACATAAATCATATTGTATACAAAACAAACAATATGAAAAAGAAGAGTATATGAAATTAAAGAAACAAATTCTCCAAGAAAAAGCAAAATTTCAAACATATTTTCAAACACTTCCAGTAACAAAAAATCTTTTATGATGTGAAAATACACAAGGAGAGTACTTAATGAAATCACATAATTTAGAATACGGTATGTTCTCCTACCATATAATAAAATGAAAAAATACGTTATTCGTATGAGATGCAAAGTGATGTGAAAATTTTTATGATGTAGCAAGCGCCGCTTACGGAAAAGATTATTATGGATTAGTTTGAGGAGGATTAGGTACAAATTATTTTTGTAGTATAGAAATAGTTTGATGATCAAATATTTATTATTCTTATTTTCTAAACGATTGTAGCTACTGTCTAGGATGTATCGGACTAAAAAATAAATCATTTTGTATTTTAAACAAACAATATAGCAAAGAAGAACGATTTGAAAAAGCAAATGAAATATTTCAACAAATGGAATCTGAATGAACATTAGGACAGTTTTTTCCATGATGGATGAACCCATTCTATTTCAACGATACAGCTGCATATCTTATAGATGATAGTTTTACGAAGGAAGAAGTAACTGCTCAGTGATATCTTCGAAGAGATGACGAGATAAAAGTCGACATCCCCGCCTGAGCAGACATAATCAAAACCACAGAACTACACAACTTCCAATGATACAACGAAAACTGAG
Organism: uncultured Candidatus Peribacteria bacterium; assembly: GCA_964586005.1. Taxonomy (GTDB): domain Bacteria; phylum Patescibacteriota; class Gracilibacteria; order Absconditabacterales; family Absconditicoccaceae; genus UBA5124. The sequence continues at coordinate 3,701 of CAZPFR010000017.1, forward strand.
AACGAATCATAAACCCCGAAATCCTCAAAAAAGTAATCATCGATTCAAAATGAAATTACTACAAAATAGTACCGATGGAATTAATGTTCCTCCAAAAATATGGATTACCACTACCAGAAATTCATTGGCTTGATAGAATTAAATTAGCTTTTAAATTTTAAATAATTTTTATGAAAAGAGAAGTTTATGAATATATCTCAAAAAAATTAAACGATCCAATTATAGAGCGAAGAACCTGTTTACGAACAGGGGAATTGTTTCCTATTTTTCAATGAGATCAATTATTACTCGAAAAAATTTCTCCGAAAATTTGATGAAAAAAGCATCTACTTCCACTACCTAAACTAAGTCCAAAAGCAAGAGAAATTAGAAGATTATTACGAAGAAATGACAGAAAAATTTACAAAACAAAATGTCAAAATACAGGACAAGATATAATTACATTTTATCATCCTGATATCGAAAAAAAAATTGTTGAATTTAATGAACGATTCAAAAATGTAGATAATACAGATTTTTGACAAAGTTTTGATAGAAATAAATCAATAAACCAACAATTAGGTGAATTAATACAAAAAACAATCAAAGAAAATGTTCTCAATGTATGATTTATTGAAAATAGTAAATATACTCATAATGCTTGAGATATGAAAAATTGTTATATGGTATTTGATACAGGAGTAGTTGAAGATTCATTTTATGGAGTAAGAATATCTAGTGTAAAAAATGTAGTTGACGGATTTGAGATACATAGCAGTGAAAATATTTACCAAAGCATATCCATATATAAATCAAATATGATTTTTTATTCTCAAAATTGCGAAAATTGTAATTATAGCGCCTTTTTGAATTATTGTGAATGATGTAATCAATGTATATGATGTACTAATCTTATAAATAAAAGTTATTATATTTTAAATCAACCTGTTTCCAAAGAACAGTATGAGAATACTCGAAAAAAACTTTTTGATGGAAACAAATCAACAATTGAATCATTTGAAAAAAAATATCAAGAATTATTAGATAAAACACCAAGAAAAGCATTACATATGATCAACTGTGAAAATAGTATAGGAAACAATCTTACTAATTGTAAAAATGTATTTTTATCAGATGAAATGAATGATGTCGAAAATTTTAGATATTCTGATAGAATAACAAACGATACAAAAACATCAGACTGTATGGATATTTCATCATGGTGACGAGCTATGAATAATTGTTATGAATTAAACTGTTCCTGAGCATGATGGGAAATAGTTTCTTATAACAATCATTTTTGATCTTATCTTTTTTGGGGAGTAAGTAATAGTCAATACTGTGTAAATATTCAAAGAAATTCTGAATTTATTTTTGCTTGTAGTGATATTCAAAGTAAAAAATATTGTATTCTCAACAAACAATATACCAAAGAAGAATATGAACTACTAATACCACAAATTATAGAACAAATGCAAAAGACCTGAGAACGGGGTGAGTTTTTAGATAGTTCAATAAGTCCGTTCCCTTATAATGATACTATAGCCAACGATTATTATCCGATAAAACCAGAACAACTTACTATTTTAGAACCAGAAAAAACAATTTCAGATGCAATTTTAGATTTATGATGAACAGAAAAAATAAAAATTAAACGAAGAACAAAAGAACAAGAAGTAAATGTACCAGAAAATATGGAAAGTATGTTAGCAAAAGATTTACCAAATAATATATCAGAAATCAAAGATGATATTTTACATAAAGCTATTATTTGTGAAACATCTTGACGTCCTTTTCGTATAGTATGACCAGAATTAAATTTTTATCGTAAACACAATATACCACTTCCTCGTAAACATCCAGACATAAGACACATAGAAAAATTACAAAAAAGACCATGAAGAGAAATGTTTTTAAGAAACTGTGACAAATGTGGAATAGAAATAATTTCCGTTTACCCAGAAGAGTATAAATGAATCGTATACTGTGAATCCTGCTACAGCAAAGAAATCTATTGATAAATAACTTTAATTCACTACACAAAATACTGCCAATAATTATAAATTATACACTTTACATTATAAATTATAAAAATGATAGATATCAAAAAAGTCCGTGAAAATACCGAGTGATACAAAGAAATTTGTAAAAACAAATGAAAGAATATAGATGTAGATGCTATTTTAATAAAAGATGACCAAAGAAGAGATTTACAAAAACAAATAGACGATCTTAAGTTTCAACAAAGGAAATTTGGAGAAGAAAAGAAATATGATGAAGCAAAAGCTCTAAAAGGAGAAATACAAGCCAAAGAAGAATCATACAAACTATTAGTTGAAGATCTGAATAATGAACTTTTAAAAATGCCAAACACTTCTATACATCCAGACGTTCCGCTTGGAAAAGATGACTTAGAAAATAAAATAGTAAAAACGATATGAGAGCCAACAACATTTGATTTCAATCCAAAAGATCATATGGAACTTATGAAACAACATGATATGGTTGATGTTGAAAGAGGAGTAAAACTGGCTTGAGCTCGTAGCTACTTTCTCAAAGGAGATGGTATGTTACTCGAACAAGCTATTCTTCAATACACACTCAAAAAACTTGTAACAAAATGATTTATTCCTATGAATGTACCTAATATTGTAAATCCAGAAGCACTACAATGAACTGGATATTTTCCTTGATGAGAAGAAGATGCTTATTGGATGGAAAGAGATAATCAATGGTTAATTGGAACATCTGAAATTCCAGTAACTGCATATCACATGGACGAAATTCTCGATGAAAACGAACTTCCAAAAAAATATTGTTGATATTCAGCTTGTTATCGTCGTGAAGCTGGAACATATGGAAAAGACACAGCAGGACTTTATAGAGTGCATCAATTTATGAAAGTAGAACAAGTTGTGATTTTGCCAGAAAATATAGCTATGTCAGATGAATATCACAGACAAATACTTCAAAATGCCATGGAAATTATCGAAGAAATAAATATTCCATATCGCATACTCCAATTATGTACTGGAGATATGGCTATAGGAAAATACAATTCACAAGATTTAGAATGCTGGATGCCATCACGTAATGCGTATGGAGAAACACACTCAGTAACATCATTTTTGGATTTTCAAGCACGTAGATTAAACCTTCGTTACCGCGACAAAGAGTGAAAAATAAAATATTGCTATACTATGAATAATACAGCTATTGCAACACCAAGATTTTTGATTGCAGTAATAGAAAATTATCAACAAGCTGATTGATCTATCAAAATACCAGAAGTATTGGTACCATACATGGGTAAAGAATTTATCAAATAATATATGATTTTTTAAAAAATTATTAATAAAAAAATAGCTCAAGAGCGGGATTGAACCGCCGACCTCACCCTTACCATGGGTGCGCTCTACCGACTGAGCTACCTGAGCATATTTTCACGTAAACAATACTTATAGATACAACACTTTTTTTCAAGTTTTTTTAAAACAAAAAACACCACTATTGTGGAGTCTTTGTGTAACGGAACTGATAGCTGTCACTTGGTTCTTATTTACTAGAGTGAAATGGAGGCACCTGTGAGATTCGAACTCACGAACCAAGGTTTTGCAGACCCGTCTATTGGACCACTCTAGCAAGGTGCCATATTGGCAACTGCGAAAACGACTATACTAATTTGAGACATAATTGCAAATTATTTTTCAAAAAAAATAAGATTTATTAAATATACCTAATAAATTATATATGTTTCATTTGTTTAATTTCCCTATCCATCTGCTTTTTTATATCTTTTTCTTTTAAAATTTGTTTTTTTTCTATTTTTCTCATCAATCTCGCAATTCAGAATTTTAATTTTATTCTCCCACGATCAGTAACAAGGAGTTCTAATGGCAACAAAATATTTCAAGAAATATCCAATGCTGCTGATATTTTAGCTAATTCTTTTTTATTGAGCAAAAGTTTTCTCCTTCATTTTTGTTGATATCCAGAAACAAGATTATATGAAGTTTTTTTATACAAAGGAATATCCATTCATACAATCCAAAGTTCTTTTGCATCTAATTTTATAATTGAATCTTTAATATTAACATGATTTGTTTTTATAGATTTAACTTCACATCATTGAAGAACGAGTCCAGCATAATATTCTTTCTCTATACTATAATCATGAAAAGCAGATTTATTCTTCGTAATAAGTTTCATCAAAAAAAATAGAGTATAAATTATTCCATCCAAACAATTCAAATTCTAGAAATACCAGTTCTCATAGTTATTTTAAGTTTCTTTGCAACAGTATCCATATTATCAGATTCAAAATATCATGGACTTTTTTGCGTAAAATGAACAAGGTCTAATTTTCAAAGAAGATCTTTATAGTATAATTGTACTCAAACATCCTTTGGAAGATAAATCAAAACATCTGCAAAAGCGGATTCAATATCTAATGTTTTCAAAGATGATCATACGGTTATATCAGAAATAATAGCTCATGCATGAAGTTTTACAGCAACTGCCGAAGTATCTAACAAATCAATTTTTTGCAAAGCAAATAAATTCTTAACATACAAATACATCGGTTGTGTTGAATTAATTCCCAACGATAAAATACTATAATAATTTTGTAATAAATTCAGATTTCTTTCTTCTTTTAAAGAATAGAATTGATAATTATTTTTATATCCAGAAAAGATTGTTATTTTTCTATCAGATCAATAATTTCATTCAATCAAATTATTTGTTTTTTTACCAATAATATTTAGATCACTAACCAATGTTTGTAGATATACTTTACTATATGTAGCTCCCGAAGACATCTGTGAAGAAATATAAGACCCAAATTTTGTATCTGTAGATGGATTTAAAGAGGAATAAACTCAAATTGTAAAAAATCAACCAACAACCACCAAAAAAAGAATCAAACCAAAAATTTTTCAAAAAAGCCCTCTATAACTCCAAATAATAATAGAACTAAATAATATAAAAATAGGATATATTATTGTTAAACGAAATCCATTTATATCAAGAAAGAACACATTTAATGCTTCTAATAACATCAAAAATCATACAATAACCAATGCAATAATTGTTAATGTTCTAAAAAATCCGTGAAATCTTTGTTTTTTATAAACAATTTTTTCAACTATTTGAATTTCTTTTGGTTGAGGTTGAACTTGAATAGTTACTGTTTGTTCTGGTTGTTGTTCTTGTATAGGATCCATTTCTTTACAAAGTATAGAGTTAAAAAGAAATATCTAAACTAATTTCCTCAGGTTTAATTCTCTTTTGTTGCATAGTATCTCTATCTCTAAGGGTAACTGTTCCATCTTCGATAGTTTGATGATCCACAGTAATGCAGTACGGAGTACCAATTTCATCTTGTCTACGATAACATTTTCCAATATTTCAACTATCATCAAATTCACACATATAATTTTTACTAAGCTTTTTATATAAATTTTCCGCAAACCCAACTATTTTTTCATCTTTTTTTACAAGAGGAATAATAGCAAACTTTATAGGAGCAACATTTTTATGAAATCTGGCAACTATTCTTGTTTGTTCATTTCCATTTCCATCAGTATATTTTTCTTCGTCATAAGCATCTATCAAAGCAGTCAAAATAGCTCTTGTCAATCATCGACTTGGTTCAATACAATGAGGTACATATCTTTTTCCGGTATAAGGATCATTATATTGCATATCTTTACCAGAATATTGCATATGCTGTTTGAGATCATAATCTGTTCTATAAGCAATTCATTGGAGTTCTCACCATCCTCGTGGAAAAAGATATTCTACATCACAAGTTCCTTTACTATAAAAGCTAAGTTCATCTTTATCATGATCTCTAAATCTCATTTTATCTTCTGTAATTCCTATTTCTTCTTTCCATCGTTTTTTACTAGTTTCTTTCCACATTTCAAATGCTTCCAATCCTATTTTTTCATCATTTTCCACAAAATATTCGATTTCCATTTGCATAAATTCTCTCACTCTAAACATAAAATTACCTGGAGTAATCTCATTTCTAAATGATTTTCCAATTTGACCAATACCAAAAGGAATTCTAGATCTCGTTGTATCCAATACATTTCTAAAATTTACAAAAATTCCTTGCGCTGTTTCTGGTCTCAGGTAAATATCTGTTCATTCTCATTCCACAATACCTTGTTGAGTCTTAAACATTAAGTTGAATTTCTTTGGCTCAGTTCGATCACATGCTCAACACTTTGGACATTTTATATTTTCTCAATTAAGAACAGCTGTTTGTTGCTCAAACGTTCGAGCTTCTGGAGTTAAATTTTGAATTCAATATTTATGTTTAAATTCAATTAAAATACAAGCATCAGTATCTGTCTGATGTTCAGGAGTTGTTGGATTCTTTTTCATAAATTCTTTTTTTTTTACAATCCAATCTTCAATCAATTTATCAGCTCTTTCTCTACTTTTACATTTTTTACAATCTACCAAAGGATCAGAAAAACCTCATACATGTCCACTAGATTCCCATACTTTTGGATTCATCAAAATCTGACTATCAAGTCCTATAATATCATCTCTTTCTTGTATAAAATATTTCCATCGAATATGTTCTATATTTCTTTTAATTTCAGTTCCATAAGGGCCCAAATCCCATGCATTTGCCAATCCACCATAAATATCAGAACCAGGATAAGCAAACCCTCTTCTTTTTGCCCAAGCAACTATCGTATCCAAACTTACTCACATATTTTTCAAGAATAAAAAAATAAAGTCCATATCTTTATACAAAAGCAACAACAACTTTCAAGACCAAGCTAAAAAATCTCTTAAAAAATTTGCAATTTTCAAAATCCTGTTTATAATAAAAACAGAAAGAATGAATGTAAAGATATCAGAATATTGTATATAAGAATATATTTCCCTGATATTGAATACAAATACAATGGCCACCAAAAACAAAAATAAAATTAAAGTATATTACTTTACTCCTTAGATCTGTGGCATAAACATTCTATTTGTAAAATCAATACTCCATAAATATATGTTCAATATAAAATCAAAATCTGATTATTTCCATTAGTGAAATAGATGTCTCTTACAACACATATCTTTCATATGATATCTGAATTTTGGTAATCCGTTATACAAGGGTTGATAAAGTGTATCACAAAAAGATACCACCATAATATCATGTATCGGTCTAAGACTGTAGTGTTATTGTACCTACAGTCTTTTTTATTGCTTTTTAATATCAATACTATATAACCAAAAATGATTAAATAACTTTATAATCTTATAAACTAAACATGTGTATATTCTGCAAAATATTATCATGAGAAATTCCTTGTTATAAAATACGAGAAAATGAAAAATTTATGGCAATTTTAGATGTATTTCCCAATTGTATTGGACAAACATTAGTAATATCTAAACAACATTATGATTCTGATTTATTCACTCTTCAAGATAAAGAAATTTACAAAGAAACTATTTACGCCGTAGATGAAGTTATTCAATTACTCAAAAAAAAATTAGAAGTACAAAGAGTTGGAGTTATTATAGAAGGGATGGGGGTAAATCATCTTCATATCAAATTATATCCTATGCATTGATTACATAAAGAACGAGTCCAAACAGAAGAAGATACAAAAATATTTTTTACAGAATATCCAGGATATCTAACCACTCAAGGTGGAAAACAAGCTGATTTCGAAGATTTAGCAATTTTACAAAGAAAAATACAAAATTAATGACAAAATATTACGTAGTGCGATTGGGTAAAAAACCTTGAATATATACAAATCGAGATGAATGTAACAAACAAGTTTCTTGATTTCCAAACGCAAAATACAAATCATTTCCAACAAAAGAAGAAGCCGAAAAAGCTCTAAAATGATCATACACAGAATATTATGAAACCAAAGAAAAAAAATCGCGAAAAACAGGAAATTTTGATTTTGAAAAAAATAGCATAGCTGTTGATGCAGCTTGCAGCGGAAATCCTTGAAAATTAGAATATCAATGAATTGATCTTATTACAGGAACTCTACTATTTCATAAAACATTTTCTCTATGAACTAATAATATTGGTGAATTTTTGGCTTTAGTAGAAGGATTACAATATCTACAAAAAAATAAATCTGACAAATATCTCTATTCGGATTCCAAACACGCTATCAATCGAATTTCACAAAAAAAATGTAGAACAAAATTAGAACAATTACCGTGAACAGAGAGGATTTTTAAAGCAATAGAACAAGCAGAGGAGTGGCTCCGCCACAATCTAATCACCACAAAAATCCTCAAACGAAATACCAAAGAACGAGGAGAAATTCCTGCTGATTTTTGAAGAAAATAAAATGACTTGATTTTTGTAAATAAATATATATAGTAATAAAAAAAAATTATGAATAATAAGAAAAAAAAAATTAAAGGAAATCTTGTAATAGGGGAACAACAGGAAATAATAGTTCGCATGGGCGGACCAGGTGCAATTGTTCGTTTTTATGAGCCATAAGTTAGTTTAAGTGGGAGAAGTTTGAGAGGCAATCGGGTTTTTACTACGAAGTGGGGAAGTAATTCTTTCCCCACTTTTTTTATTAAGAAAAATCACTAGTAATAATCGTACAAATCATTATATATTTAATCAATCAAAGTTAATAAGGATCTTTTTTTTTCTCACAAAACGGAGAACAATCGCCTTGTTTGGCTTTGACTCGCGTTTTTTATTTTCTCTCAGATCAGAAGATCTTCACAAATCTTTTTTAGTGCTGATAAAATCAGAAAACCATTTTTATAATGTATTTTTTTTAATGACTGAAATTACTTTCAAAGATTTAGGTTTATCTTCAAAAACCTTAGAAGGATTAGAAAAAAAATGATTTAAAACACCATCTCCAATTCAGGCAACAGTAATTCCTTTATTACTCGCTAATCAAAAAAATATCATTGGACAAGCAGCAACTGGAACAGGTAAAACTGCAGCTTTTGGTATTCCATTGATTGAAAAACTTTCCCATGAAGGACATACTCAAGCACTTATTTTAACACCAACAAGAGAACTTGCTGTACAAGTAACAGAAGAAATTATTTCATTTCAAAGTAAAAAAGATCTCAATATAGTAACAATTTACGGAGGACAATCCTATGAAATACAAAATAGAGCACTCAAAAAAGGTGCTGATATTGTTGTTGGAACACCAGGAAGAGTAATGGATCATTTAAATAGAAAAACATTAAAAATAGAAAACATAAAATATTTTATCCTTGATGAAGCAGATGAAATGCTAAATATGGGATTTGTTGACGATATTGAAACAATTTTCAAACAAACAAATCCAGACAAAAGAGTATTATTATTCTCTGCAACTATGCCAAAAGAAATAATTTCTGTAGCAAAAAAATATATGGGAGATTATGATCTTGTAGCAATTAAAAAAAATGAAAATATAACAGCACTTACTGAACAATTTTATATTCAAATAAGTGAAAGAGATAAATTAGAAGCTCTTTGTAGAATTATGGATAAAGAAGATGATTTTTATGGAATAGTATTTTGTAAAACAAAATTAGATGTAGATCATGTTTTTTCTAAACTTCATGAAAAATGATATAGTACTCAAGCACTTCATGGTGATGTACAACAAAAGCAAAGAGAAAATATTCTCAAATTATTTAAAGCAAGAAAAACTAAAATTCTGGTAGCAACTGATGTTGCAGCTAGAGGAATCGACGTAAATGATATTACTCATGTTATCAATTTTTGATTACCACAAGATCCAGAAAGTTATGTACATAGAATTGGAAGAACTGGAAGAGCTGGAAAAACGTGAACTGCAATTACTTTTGTTACTCCTAGCGAATATAGAAAGTTTGTTTTCTTCCAAAAGGCAACAAATAATGATGTTAAAAAAATAGAAGTTCCAGCAATTGCACATGTTATCGAAACAAAAAAAAAGAAATTAAAAGCGAATATAAAAGAAATTCTAGAAAAAGGAGCTCATGAAAAATATATAAATATAGCTCAAGAAATTTTACAAGAAAGAGATGCAGAACATGTTATTGCTGCATTACTTAGAATAGCATATTCAAACGAATTTAATGAAGATCATTATAATAATATAGAAAAAACATCATCACCAAACACTACATGACAAGGTAAAACAAGAATATTCATAGCATTAGGAAAGGCAGCTGGATATTATCCAAAAACAATGGTAGATTTCATTGTAGAGGAAACAAATATTCCATCAAGAGAAATTGATGATGTAAGAGTTTTAGAAGATTTCTCTTTTATAACTGTACCTGATTATCAATCAGAAATTGTTTTAAAAGCATTAAAATGAACAGCATCAAAAGCAAAGGCAGATAAATGAAATAGAAACTCAAGAGAAAAATGATGATATAAAAATAATTCATCATACAATAAAAATTACAATGAAAAAAAACAATATTGATGACAAAAAAAATACACTACAAGAAAAAAATATTCTGATTCTTAATACTTCTATAATTTTGACTTGAAAGCTCAAATCAAATAATTACATTTTTTTAAACATTCTTTTATAGGAAATTATATATGTATTGATGAATTACCCAAAGCACGTTGCTATTATTCCAGATGGAAACAGAACTCGAGCAAAAGAAAACAACGTAAGTGTTGCTGAAGCATATTGGATATCTTATCAAAAAGGTTTAGATCTATTGGAATATACCTTTACTCAAACAGATATCCAAGTATATACACTTCGATGATTAAGTACCGAAAATACAGCAAAAAGACCTCAAGAAGAATACGATTTTTTGATGAATATGTATAAACAAATAGATAGTAGATTAGATGAAATATTACAACAGAATGAAATAAATTTTGTACGAATATGAAATCCTTTAGGTATAACAGATGGTTTCAAAGAATATCTCAATGAAAAAACAAAAAGATTTAGCTATCCAACAAAAAAACGATTTGTTTTTTGTGTGAATTATTGATGAAGAGATGAAATAACAAGATGAATACAAAAATTAGCACAGCAATGAAAAGATCTAAAAAGCATCACCGAAGAAGAAATAACTGAGGCTTTAGATCTATGAAATATTCCACCTATTGAACTGGTTATTAGATCAAAAGGCGATCAGGCACAAAGGACATCAGGATTTATGTCATGGTGGATTGGATATGCAGAACTATTTTTTACACCCAAAAGGTGTCCAGAAATAGACATTCCAACATATCAAGAAGCATTAGCATGGTTTAACACAATGGCTGAAAAACGTAATTTTGGAAAGTAAATTTTATATCATTACTACTACGCTCATGAAAATTAGTATTGAAACAGAAAAATTAATCGAGGTTATTGATATATCAAGTAGATTTGTAGCAAAAAATGCAACACTCCCTATTTTACAAAATATATATCTAAAAGCATCAATTGATAATATAATTATCAGAGCAACTGATATGGAAAAATATGTTGAAATAGAAATTCCATGCAAAGTAAGTTTAGAATGAGCTGTAACAGTAAATGCAAGAACTTTTCTTGATATAATAAAAAGTATAGAAGACCAATTTATAGAAATAACTGCAGATCAAAAAACACAAGTTGTTACAATTAAATGATCAAAAGATACGTTTGACATCAATGGAATTTCTGCTAGTGAATATGTTGCGTTACCAGAAGTACCAAAAGATCATACAATATCATTAGATACACAAACATTTTCACAATGAGTAGAAAAAGTAGAATATGCCGTAACTGAAAAAAATTTTAGTCCAGTTCTTACTTGAGTATTAATCAAATCTAAAAAAGATGAAGATTGAGATAAATTGATTTTTGTATGAACTGACTCATTTAGATTATCTGAATATAAAATAAACAATAACATAGAAAATGAATTTTCTCTAATAGTACCAAAATTATCAATCAACGACATCCAAAAAATTACTGAATATGGAATAAATAAAAATTGTGATATTATGAAAATTTTTTATTCTGAAAATTTAATAGCATTTGAACTAACTATCAACGATATCAAAATAATAGCAACATCATTATTGATTCAATGAAATTTTCCAGAATACGATAGAGAAGAAATTATGCCAAGAAATTTTAACACAAAAATATTGGTAGATAAGACAATTTGTGAAAAAGCTATCAAAAAAATAGGAATTTTAACTAAGGATATTAATAATTTCATACAAATAGAAAGTAATAATGATTCTATTATCATATCATCTGGAAAAACAGACAAATGAGCATGAAACACAAGTATACCAGCTATAATAGAATGAGACCCTGTTTCTTTTTGAATAAATTGAAGATATATAACTGATTTTATAAGAATAATGAAAGAAGACGAATTGTTGATAAAAATAGTTGACGGCCAAAAACCATTAGTAATATGAGAAAAAAATGATCAGAATTACAGATATGTAATAAGACCTCTTATAAACAACTAATTTATTATCTATTTTCTTACTATGAGAAAAAAATGATTCACGATATTTGAATTAATAATTGTAATTTGAATCATTTCAATACTCATTACAGCTTTAAATAGATTTTCTTATGATAACAAAAGAGATTATTTATATGCTGAAACATGTATAAACAAAGTTTATTGAGATATTAATAATTTTATATATTCTGCAATTACAAGTAAATGAATTTATACAGGTAATTCTGTAATTTTTCCAGAAAATTATTTCATCAATATCAATCCTCAAAAAAATGAAATATATCTCCATTACAAAACAGCCACATCTACATGAACGTTTATGAGATATAATTTATCAGGAAGTGATTTAAAAAAAAGCTATTGTTTTAATAATGATTATCAAGTATTTTTAAGTTGAGAAAATATAGAAATATCAATTAAGAAAAGCACTGTTGAAGACTCCATATTACCAACATTTATCATAAAAGACAAACCAGAACAATTTACATGAATAATAAAAACATTAATTTGTTATACAAACAATTGTAAAGAAATAGCAAATTTATTGATAGATACAAGAACCGAATCAATAACAAAAAGGAAATGTGTTCAAATAAATAATCAAGGAACCGATTGTTTAAAACGAGATCAATAAAAATGGACAAATCAGAATTATTATTTTATAAAATAATGAATTATCCTATACCAAAATATTGGGAATATTTTTCAACAAAAAAAAAAGAGAACAAAGATAATGATACATCTGATAGTTTTTCTCGAAACGAAAAAAATGAATTGATGGATGAATATATTAATTATATTAAAAAACATCATAAGATATTTAAGTCATTACCACGAGTTAGAGATATATATTTATGTAATTCAATAAGTTTCAATAAATTACACGAATGATCCGATATAGATCTCTTTATTGTAACAAAAGAAAAATGTTTACGACGTACTAGACTTATCAGTGTATTTATATTTTTTATACTATGATTAAAGAGATCAAAAAACAATAAAAACAAAAAATATTGTTTGAGTTTTTATATAACAGAAAATGTAAAAAATTTATATATGATAAGCTTAGCAAATACTGATATTTATTTAGCATATTGGCTAGCTCATTTAGTTCCTATATATACTGATAATATCAATAAAAAAAATATATATGAATATAATTCACGACTATTTACTATTTTGCCAAATTTACCAAAGGATAAACATTTAATAGATATTTGAATAAAAACATATACAGGAAATACCTATATCAAAAATAATATAGAAAAATATATATCGTGATTAATCTGAAATATTGTAGAATATTTGATAAAAATAATATGGAAACCAATTTTGTCATATAAAACAAAAAAACTAAAAGAAGTAGGAAAAAACATTGTATTTAATGATTCTATGCTAAAATTTTACAACGATAAAAGAAAAAAAATTTCTCTTTTATATAGATCAAACAAACTAAATAAGAACTAGACTTTTGAAATGATAACCAAAAGTTATATACCATAAAACAGATAGATAACTTTTGTATATCACAATTCCTAAAAAAGGAATTGTTTTTTATAATGAGTTTATTACATCTAAAGACGAAAACAATTTTCTATTTTACAAAAGAGCAGTTTGTAAATAGAGTCAGTGTACTAACACTATAAATTTTATATTTTAAATCCCAAGGAAAATATGAGAAACATCAAAGCTGTATTTGACATAGGGAATGATACAATAAAAGCCATCGTTATCTGAAATGATGAGGGAAAAGAAATCATTCTAGCAAAACAAATAGAGCAAACACAATGACTTCGTAAAGGGAAAATTTTAGACTCAGAAGGATTTACTTCTACAATAAACAAAATATTAGAAAATTTCGTAAAAAAATTATGAGGAGATTTTATAGAAGAACTTTTTGTTAGTATTTCCCACCCAGATCTTATTATAAATAGAATAGTAGAACAAAAAAGAATAATGAGAGATGAAATTAACGAAGAAGATGTTGATCATTTATCCAAAGTTATCACAGAAATTTCTAATAAAAGCAACTATGAAACAATAAAAATAGTACCTGTTAACCGAATCATAGATGATTCTAAAAAAGAAAAAGATCCAATAGGTATGAAATGAAAAAAACTAGAACTTGTTGCTGATGTATTTATGATACCCAAAAATTTATATAATGGACTTATTGATTCATTTGAAAGAATCTGAATAAAAATAACAGACATTATACCAAATATTATTGCAGCAAGTGAAATTGCATTAGATTATGATCATAAAGATTTATGAACAATTCTTATAGATATATGAAAAAATCAAACTAGTTATGTAATTTACGAAGATTGATATACATTATGATATGGAGTAGTACCTATGTGATGAGAAGATGTAACCAAAGATATTTCCATAGGAATGCAAATAGATATAAAAGAAGCTGAAAATATCAAGAAGTCACATTGATCAGCAATAGTATTCAAAGAAAAAATTAACGACGAAAGTGGTCTTGATATATTATTCTTATCAGACATAATAAATGCTAGATACGAAGAAATATTTAATAAAATCAACAAACACTTACACCAACTAGATAAAGAAGGAAGATTAGCTTGATGAGTAATCTTAATAGGAGGTGGTTCAAAAATAAATAATATAGATATTTTAGCAAAAGATATCTTTAAGTTAGCAACCTTTTATGGTAAAGATAACGTACTAAATTTAGGTGATATTTCATCCAATCAATTATTTATAAGCGTACTATGAACATATCTACGATCAAATAAATACACAGAGGGAAGAAAAACATCATTCAAATTAAACTTTGATATTATAAATACCGTAACAAAATTCTTCAAAGATTTATTCTAAATAATAATAACTATACATTTTTAATTACTAATTTTTAAAGAATGGTTATACAAGAAATTAATCCAGAATTTATTCCTTGAGCAAAAATTAAAATTTTATGAGTATGATGATGTGGAAATAAAGCCCTAGATAGAATGATTAATGAAGGACTTGAAGGAGTTTGATTTGTTGCAATAAATACAGATGCACAAGACTTAGCAAGAAGTCTTGCTGAAACAAAGGTAAATATAGGACTAAATCTCACAAAATGACTCTGAGCAGGAGCAAATCCTGAAATAGGAAGAAAATCTGCTGAAGAAAGTGAAATGGAAATAAAAGCAGTTCTTCAAGATACAGATATGGTTTTTATTACATCTGGTATGGGTGGATGAACAGGAACTTGAGCTGCTCCTGTAATTGCTAACATAGCAAAAAATATGTGAATTTTAACTGTAGGTATTGTTACAAAACCTTTCAGTTTTGAAGGTAAAAAAAGAGATACAAACGCTGAAGAATGATTAAAAAAAATGAAAGAAACAGTAGATACTCTTATTGTGATTCCAAACGATAAAATCTTCACTGTAATCGATAAGAAAACAACTTTCAAACAAGCATTTACTATGATTGATAAGATTTTATTTTTAGGAGTACAAGGAATTTCCGACTTAATAGTAAAACCTGGTGATATCAATATTGATTTTGCAGATATCAAAGCTGTTATGACTGATTCTGGAAATGCATTACTTGGAATTGGTTATGGAGCTTGAGAAAAAAGAGCAGTGGACGCAGCTAGAAAAGCAATCGAAAACCCATTATTAGAAACAAATCTTGATGGTGCTAAAAAAATAATTTTTGCTGTTTCTGGATGACACGATTTAACACCTACAGAAGTAAGAGAAGCTGCTGCAGTTATCGAAGAAATAATTGATCCAGAAGCAAATTTCTTTTGGTGAATGACATTTGATGAAAGTATGGAAGATGAAGTTAAAGTAACTATTATTGCTACATGATTTGAAGAACAAAGTAAAGATACTATTCTCAAAAAACCACAAAGAGATATGTTATGAAGATCTATCAGAAGAGAATCAGAAAATTTTATCACAAGAATCACAAAAGAAGAAACAAATAATTTTTGAAACAACAATCAAACTAACGAAATTGAAATGAATGAAGAAGAAGATATAGAAACACCAGCTTTTATAAGAAGATCTCTCAATAAATAAATATATTCACTAATAACAAAGAAAAGTCTGATGGTAAAGTCAGATTTTTTCTTTTGTTTTTCTTGTCGATTTTAGTATATACAGATAATTTTTTACATCATATATTAATTTATGTATTTTGCCATATTAGGAAAACATCCACAAATAAGTCTTTACGAATTACAAACAATTAAACCAGAATTTTTCCCAAGTACAAAAAAAGGAATAGTTCTTTTTGATACAAAAAATCCAGAAAAACTAAAAAAATTATGATGATGTATCAAAAGTGGGGTAGTGGTTTTAGAAAAAGAATTACAATGAATACTACAAGATACGAAGATAATTGGGATTCAAGAAGAAACAATAGGAAAGCACTTTAAAAAAACCATAGGAATCAAAAGATTTAAAATAGTAAAAATAAATCACACTGACAAAGAAATCAAAGAAAAGGGGAAAGAAATAATAAATCTCGATAACGGAAAATATTGAATAGTACAATATTATCAAAATATACCCCTTTATGAAACAATTGATTTTTGAAAACCAGGTCGTAGTATGAATATGGGTATGATGCCAGCAAAATTAACACATATCATGATTACTATCGGTATAAATAAACAAACTTCATCAGATATAACTATTTATGATCCATTTTGTGGTTCAGGAACAACCAACTTATTGGCTAATGCATTAAATTATAACACAATAGGATCAGATATAAATACTCGTTATATAGAACAAAATATAAATCGATGGAAAACAAGCAATTTATACAATTCAGATAAAGAAATTATCTTTTTCAATCAAGATATCACAAAACCAATTAATACATGATTATTTAACAACAAAGACAATATTATAGTTACAGAATGACGATTATGACCAATTATAACCAAGAATAGTAGTGAATTTGATATTCAAAAAGCTCAACAACAAATCCAAAATCTTTATGTAAATTTTTTTTCAACAATAATAAAATCTGATATATTTCAAACAATTGTATGTTCAATTCCACGATATATTTGACATAATAACGAACACGAACTATTATTAAGTCAGACTATAAATAAATTATGATATAAATGGGAAAGTATCAATGAAATTTATTATAGAGAAGATCAAAATATAGGGAGAAAAATTTGTATTATAGAAAAAGGGTAGGAGAAAAGCCTACCCAAAAAAACTCTGAAACCTAATCAAAACTAAACCGAACACCGGTTTTAACCTAAACCAAAGCGCAAATTTCTTCTACAATTTCTTTTTCTACAATAACTGCACCGGAATTACTAGCGAGGGATATTTTACCTTCCTTAGGAAAACTTCTTAACGATTCTTCAGGTACCTCAAGAGCGATCAAAAAACGACAGATTTTGGTAATTTGAGGTGTCACCTCCAATTGATGCAAAAAGGATTCTTTACTCTTAAATGCTCCGATATATGAAGCATTAAATTTTGTTCCAATAACCAAAGACTGAGCATCCTGCTCAGATACAGGGAAATAAATTTTATCCATAATTTTATTAGATTTAGTTATATGCTATACATATACATATATAACAAAGAAAATCAAGATTATTTTACTACTTTAAACAAATAATTATAATTTTTGTGACTTGAATAATTAGATCATAAATATACATTGAGCAACAATTAATAAAAAATTATTTTTATATTTTATATATGTGAATGTTTGGATATATTCGATTATTTATTACTATAGGACTCTCTATAACTATTTTATGATTATGTTACAAAGATTATTCAAAAAAATCAAAAAAAAATACAAAAATACCACCGATATCCTATATTATACCATGTTATAATGACTGAAATACAATACAAAATACCATTAAAAGTATTTATCAAAGCCATCCAGACAATAATTTTCAATTGATAGTAGTAAACGATAATAGCAAAGATAATTCAAAAGAACAAATCCAAAATTTACAATCAGAATATAATTTTGAATTTATAGATCAGAAAGAAAACACATGAAAAGCCGTTGCATTAAATAATACAATAAAATATACAAAAAATGAAATTATAGTTTTTATAGATGCAGATAGTCTATTAACAAGAAAAGCACTTGATGATATGATAAAGAGATTATCCAACGAGAAATGAGTTGTAGCAGTAACTTGTGCATACAAGCCTATAAACAAAGGTTTTCTAGCTTTTATGCAACATATAGAATATAATATGGGTAAGTTTTGTTTATGATCTTACAATGCGAATTCATCAGCTATGTGTATGCGATGATGATGTATTTCCATAAAAAAAGACGCTTTTATACAGGCATGAATGTTTTCCAAAAACGCACTTTCAGAAGATATGGATTTAGCACTTAAACTTAGAGAACATTGACATAGAGTGCAACAAAGTTTTATTCAGGTAGCTACAGATGTTCCTCATGATCGAAAAACACGATATAAACAAAAAATTAGATGGAGTAGCGGGGGAATGCAAGCATTAATTACCCACTTTAAAACACGAATTAAAAATCCTATGTTTGTTATATTTTCAATAGTATTTTATATCACTATAGGAATCTGAACCTATTATTTGATAATAAATACTATTCTATTCGGAAATTTTATTGATTTTTGTATCGACTTATTCCATATCACAACCTTTACCAAATGAATGAATATAATACATCTTATATATTGAGAAAACGCAGTTTCTAATACAATCAAATGACTATGATACACATTATTTACATTGCCTTACGTAATACCAACTATTCGCAAAAAATCAGAAATTTGGAAAATATTTGCAATAATTCCCTACAGCATAATTTATATGCCAATTCAATGAATTGTTCGAATTATATGATCTTTATACGGTATCTATAAATATAAAGTATTAATAGATAAAAATACAAGAGCTCGATAAAAAAATAATAAATAATAAACCAAATTCCAACTAAATCCATGTGATATATACTTTGCACAAT
>CAZPFR010000018.1:0-9572 GCA_964586005.1 uncultured Candidatus Peribacteria bacterium
ACCAGCGACCCAGCGGTTATGAGCCGCTTGCTCTAACCAACTGAGCTATAGACCCAAACATAAAAACAAGTCCTTATATAATAAATTGAGCCAAAAATGCAAGACTTTTTAAAAAAAAGAACATTTATTTGTATTCAGAATTAAAATATATATTATGAAAAAGTAAACAAATAAATCAAAAAATAAAAAAATAATGTATGAAAATAAAAAGAAATTTAAAATCTGGTTTTTTTACTTTATTGCCAATTGTTGTTTTTGTATTCATCTTGGAATGGCTATTCAAATCAACAATAAAAATAAGTAACATTGTTCTATTGTTCTTTCCAAAAAATTGGATTACGGGAGCTGATGGTAGTGTACATATCTATTGGAATATTATAGCGATAATTCTCTTGTTTCTTGTTATAATAGTGATTGGGTATTTCTCAAACCATTATTATATTGGTCAAAAGATCAAAAAGATAGGACAGCCAATAATAAAAAATATTCCGGGACTCAATACCTTGTTTCGTATTACAAAACAAGTAGGAAATACCCTTGGTAGTAATAAATCTTTCAAGAAAGTTGTTTTAGTTGAATTTCCAAATGCAGGCAAGTATTCTGTCGGATTTATTATGCAAGAAAATATTACATCATTTGAAAAAGCGCTTGGATCTGAAATGGTAAGTGTATTTGTTCCTACAACACCTAATCCAACAAATGGATTTATCTTGTTGGTCAAAAAAGAGGAAGTAATAGAGGTAGATACCACTATTCAAACAGCGGTAGAATATGTAATTTCAATGGGAACCACAAAAATTTAGAATAAAAAAAATCCTCGGCCATTTTGGTGCGAGATTTTTTTATTAATGGTGGGTGATATAGGACTCGAACCTATGACCCTCTGCTTGTAAGGCAGATGCTCTAGCCAACTGAGCTAATCACCCATAAATTAATGGCGGTCTTACGGGGAATTGAACCCCGGTTGCAGGATTGAAAGTCCCGTGTCCTAACCACTAGACGATAAGACCATGTAATCAAGAAACTGGCGGAATGGAAGGGACTCGAACCCTCGACCTCCTGCGTGACAGGCAGGCGTTCTAACCAGCTGAACTACCACTCCATATTATTTGGACCCAAATTAATGGAGCCAACTGTCGGACTTGAACCGACGACCCACCGCTTACAAGGCGGTAGCTCTACCACTGAGCTAAGTTGGCATCAAAGAAGCATAAAGCTTCTCTTATTTTGACTTTTTACTTTCATTAAATAATTTTGCTACTCTAGATTTTCTTCTTGCTGCAGTTTGTTTTTTCAAAACACCAACTTTACAAGCCTTGTCTATATATTTATAAAGAGCATATAATTCTTCTTCAGCAACTACAACACCTTTATTTAAATTTTTAATAAATTTTTTGATAGCCATTTTCATTCTCAACTTGAAATCATAGTTTCTTTGTTGAAGTTTTAGTGATCTTGAATGTGCTTTTTTTGCAGATTTAGTAACTGGCATAATGAGGGAACAGTAATAATTAAAACACAAATAATACTCCGAGGGTGGGACTCGAACCCACGACCCAGTGGTTAACAGCCACTTGCTCTACCGACTGAGCTACCGCGGAACTGCTGTAATCTTTCCTTTTCGAATTTAGCGAACGACTTTATAACAATCCAAAATCATTTTTCAACAGATTTTATCTTTTTTTAAGTACCGGGGACAGGACTCGAACCTGCACACCGTAAAGCACTTGGTTCTAAGCCAAGCGTGTCTACCATTCCACCACCCCGGCATCCAAATTGCAAACTTTTCTCAGGAGATAGGACTCGAACCTATAACCGTCTGATTCAGAGTCAGATGCTCTACCAATTAAGCTACTCCTGAACACCAAATCATTTCTTGCGGGGGATGGAGTTGAACCACCTATCTTCGGGTTATGAGCCCAACGAGATACCGTTTCTCTACCCCGCAATGTCTTCTGGGGAACTAGGATTCGAACCTAGACTGACGGAGTCAAAGTCCGCTGTCCTACCATTAGACGATTCCCCAATATAATTCCAAAAAAAAAATATCCATACGGATTGTGTTGCTTGTATAGAGATTTTGTTCTCTATTTCAAGTCTTTTTATAAATAAAAAAATTGGACATTTTTCTGTCCAATTCTTCATGGTAATTGATATACTATTATTGTACTTGAGGTTGAGAAATAGGTTGTTGAGGTTGTGAATTGGAAATTTGAGAAATATTTTGTTGAGGTATATCAATAACTTGTTGAGGTTGAGAAATAGGTTGTTGAGGTTGTGGATTGGAAATTTGAGGAGGAATAATTTGAGTAATTCAATTTTCAATTAATTTTTCTGTCTGATTTCCAATATTTTCCAAAGTTCATCCTATTTTTCCCAAAAGAGCAAATGGATCCAAATTATTTACAGGATTCGGTATGGTATTTTGTTGAATTGAAGAATTTGTTACCGTTGTTGGTTGTGAAATTTGAGTTTGAGGTATTTGTTGTACATTAGATTTTTGTGGAGTTACTAATTTTCAAATAAATTCAACAAGTCCTTTCAGAAATCTATCAAAAAAGCTATCTTCTTGTTGAGTAGGTTGTGCTACTTGTTGGTTTTGTATTTGATTTGGTACTTGTGCTTGTATAGGATCCATAATAAATAATTACACAATAAAATAATTGTACTTATATTTTAATCCTTTTCTTCTTAAAAGCAAATTTTTTAACAAAAAAACTATAGATATTCCAAATAAAACTTGTTTTTTTGGAGAAATGATATATAGTATCCAAAATTATTTAATATATATAATAAATATGGAACAAATTGAATATCAATGACTATGAGAAAGAATAGATGTATTTTTGTCAAAACAATTTTCATTATCAAGAAGTTTTTTTCAACATATTCTCAAAAGATGAGGAGTAGTAGTAAATAATAAACAAATAAAAAAATCATATCAATTACAACCCCAAGACACTATTATAATAGATAATTTTCAAAGATTTTTGGATAATCAAGCAATGGAAGAGTCACCTAAAATAGAAATACCTATAGTATATGAAACATCAGATTTTTTAATTATCAATAAACCCAAAGGAGTCTTATCTCACCCAAGAACAATTCGAGAACTTCACGAACCTTCTGTTTCTGGATTTTTGTACCACAAATATAAAACATTACCAAGTATAGGAAATTTTATTAGAGCGTGAATTTTGCATAGATTAGACAAACAAACAGATGGATTGATGATTATTGCCAAGACAGAAAAAGGGTTATCTTATTTTAAAAAATTATTTCAAGAGAAATCAGAAAGTCATACTATTTGAGAAAAAGATCAAGTATCGCTAAAAAAGTTTTATCGTGCAGAATGTGAAATTACACCAACGGGGCAAATTTTTCTTGAAAATATTCAAAATAATCTGCCTTTTATTATTAATTCGCTTGTTATTCCCAAAATTCCTCATGTCACGCCAAAAATAGGAATCACAAAAATACATAATTATACAATATCTCCAGATAAGAAGACGGTTATTATGCAATTAGAAATTCTTACAGGAAGAACTCATCAGATTAGATACCATCTTTCTCAGCAATGATTACCTATAGTAGGGGACTATTTATATGGAAAAGATAATGGCGAAGCAATGAAATTGACTGCTTGGAAATTGATTTTTCAGAATTTAGAAGGAAATATCCAGACAATTGAAATATAAAAAAAGAGGCCACAAATTTGCGACCTCTCATCTTATAAATTATATCTTTCTTTGATATTAGGATACACATCGTCCATATTAATCATTAGAGCAGTTTCTTCAGCTCCTCCAAAATCACGATGGAAGATAGTTCCAAATGTTTTCATACTTGGAGATAATCCAGCATAAACAGAAAGTAATGGCGGTGCATTAAACTTTCTTATCAAAAGATTTAAATCCTTCTTTAGATCCCCAGATAAATTTTCTGATACATTGATTACATGCTTATTGATCTTAAAATTCTCTCTAGGAACCAATAATCCACTATCGCAGTTAAAATACCTATCTATAGCTTCATATACCACAGATAAATCCTTTTTATTGCCGTTGAGATCTTGAGGGTATAACGTAATTTTTCCAACAAGATATTTTATCGAAGGATCTTTTGCTATCCATGCGCCAATTCCATCAAAAAGATTATCCAAAGAATATATTCCTTTTCTGGTAGCCTGGTATTCGGGAATAATAAATGATCTCCCAAGTTCAACTGTTTCCGGTGCATATTCATCTACAAATTCTGGAGAGAACTCAAAAAAATGATAAAGAGGGGATGAATCAAAAGGCAAAATTTTCATTTTTTGAATTCTGTATCCTCCAATAATAGCTTTTTCTTCAGGATTCCAAATAATTAATTGGTCAAAACAGCTATCATATTCATCTATATCCATTTTTTTTCCAGTTCCTCCACCTATTTTCCCAAAGGATAATTCTCTCAGTATACCTACTTCATTCATGAGATTTGGGCATTCATAGGAAGAAAATTTGTAGATCTCGTTGTCTTTATTATTTGTTTTTTTCAAAAACTGAGCTTTATTGTATAACTCAATTTCAATTTTTTTTCTTTTTGTCATAAATTATGTAATTTTTTTTTGTTTACAAAAATAATATATCCAATGGATAAAAAATATCAATAGTTAAAATTTGCAGATATTATTTAGAAAAATCTCTATGAAGTTTCAAAAGTTCTTGTTTTTGGTCTTGGGAAAGTTTGGGGTTTTTTAGTGATTGTTGAATAAATAATTTAATTGGTTGTCATAATGTTTGTTTGATAATTTGTATTTTTTTATCTTCACTTTTGAGTTCAAATTCTTTTTCCCATCGAAGTTGATCTTGAAGTAATGAATCAAGAGTATCTTGATTTTTGCTGGTAAGTAACGGAGTAAAAGGATTATTATCTAAAGTAGTCAGAAATTCTTTGAGGGCAATAAGGATAGACCGTAAACTAGGTGTCTCTTGATGTGATTCAAGAAAATTATTATAAAAGAGCGCAGCAAATAAATTTTCTCTAGAAGGTTGGTATAAATCGGATTTTTTGGTATTTTGTTTTGTATATACTTGTTTCCCTTCGTTATTTTTATAATTAAGAAATTGTTTATAGGTAAATTCAAATAAAGATTTTGTTTCGTCACTAATAAATTGAATATAATGTTGTTGGAGAGAAACACTTTTGATATGTAAAATTAGTCAGAATAAAATATTAAGAATTTTCTGTTTATCAATAGGAGAACTCAGATCATATTGTGTTTTTAAGTAAGAAAAAATTGCAGTAAATCAATCTTTTGATGTTTCTAACATTTTAGAAAACTGTTCTTTTCCAGATTCAGAATTTGTGAGCTCATCAATATCTTTGTATTCGTTTGGTAAGAGTATCTGTTTTGGAAAAATATCTTGTTGATACGCCAAAGAAAGTGCTCTTTGTGTTGCCTGTTGTCCCGCTTGATCTCCATCAAAAAGAAAATAAAGAGGTACATTATATCTTTTGAGAAGTTTGATATGATCCTCAGTAAGTGATGTTCCAGAAGTTGCTACAGCAATAGGAAATCCCAATCTATGCAATGCAATAACATCCATTTGTCATTCCACAACAACCAAAAAACCAAACTGTGATACATGTTGTTTTGCCCAGTTAAGTCAGTATAAAATTTTTGATTTTTCAAAGGCAGGATGCTCTGAACTATTGAGATATTTTGGGCTATCATTGGGATCAAGAACTCTGGCACTAAATCCAATAATATTGTTCATAGTATCAAATATAGGAAAGGTAATTCTTTTTTTAAAAAAAGTATAGAAATCTGAATTTTTACTAGGTTTAATTAATGATGATTGTATTAAATCAGCATCACTAAATCATTTACTTTTGAGGAAATTTCGTAGATCATAAGAACTATCAGGAGCAAATCCAATTCAAAAATATTCAATAGTTTGTTTATCTAGTTTTCTTTTCTGTTCTAAGTAATTTTTTGCTTCAGTAGATTTTTCTAAAGTATCTACAAAAAATTGTTGAGCAAGTTTATGAATTCTTTTTATTTTTTCTTTTTCATCAGTATAGTGATCTATTTTTTTTGTATCAATATCATATTTGGAAATATCTATATGAGCATCCTTTGCTAATAATTTGACAGTATCCCAAAAATCTATTTTTTCGTATTCTTGCATAAAAGTAAAAACGTTTCCTCATTTACCGCATCAAAAACATTTGAAAATTTGTTTTTGAGGAGAAACCATAAAGGAAGGTGTTTTTTCATTATGAAAAGGACAACAACCAGAATAGTTGCTTCCAGATCTTTTGAGGGAAACATACCTTCAAATGATATCTACAATATCGATACTATTTAAAATATCGTCAGTAAGTTTTGACACGAGAACAAGTTTATAGTTTAAAGTATATAATCATCAATGATCTACTATAAATTTTTTCTATTTTAATTCAAACAAAAAAAACTGAGTATGAGAACAATATCATACCCAATTTTTCTCAAAGAAAATAGTATTAATTTTTTTTAGTAAAATATCCTGTAACAAACAAAATACCTACAATAATCAAAAGAAGTCCCCAGATCATTCCTCTAAGAACATAAAGCCCCCATATAAGAGCAATAATTCCCAAAATAGTAAAAATCTTTTCTTCAGTAGAAGATTTATGCCACCATTTTTCAATACCTCCCATAACTTGTTTAGATTCTTCTTTTACGAATTTTGCTTCTTCTTCAATTTGTTTTTTTACTTCATCAAAATTTGCTTCTAATTTTTTAGTTACTGTTTTTTTTGCAGGTATTTTTTTGGCTGCAACTTTTTTTTCTGGCATAGTAAATAGTTAAAATCTAAAAATTAATTTAAATTTATCAAAATTTACTCTATTTGCAACTCTATTTTTTGAAGAGGTTGTTTGATTGCTATTTTGTTTTTTGATCTTAGAAAAAGTCAAAGGGAAATTATTCTTCTTACCTTAGTTATCTCTTCTAATAATTCTTGATTAATATAATGGTCAGACCATAGTGGAAGATGAGAAAGATGTATAGATTCTATGTTTTCTGTAGTAAATTGTTGTAAAGATAAAAATAAATGCTCAGAAATAAAAGGAGCAAATGGAGCGCATAATTTGAAATAATGAAGTAATACAGTATATAACGTCATATATGCAGCAGATTTATCTTGATTCATACCAGAAGCCCAAAATCTTCTCCTAGATCTTCTAATATACCAATTATTGAGCTTATCAATAAATCCTAATACCGCTTTTGCTCAAAGATCTAATTGGTAATTATCCATAGCTTTTTCAACATCTTTAGCTGTTTCATGTAGAGCAGCTAAAATCCATTTATCAGTTTCATTAGTTATACTATAACTAGGTAATCAAACAATCTCAAGATTATCTAAATTAAGTTTGTTTGAAGTAGAATATATGTTCTGCCAAAGATAATCTATATGTGTTCGATGTGAAATCAAAAGAACAGTTTTACCAGGATATTGCTTAATACAATCTTCATAACAATCAAAACTATTTTGAATAGTAGTATCTCCTAATCTTTGATCGCTAATAATTTGCACATCTTTTTTACTATACGTCAGTAATGAATTTTTTATGCTTTCTGCTGTTTGTTGAGCTCTAGTTAAATGTGAACAAACGATAATATCTGGATGTATTCTAAGAATTTTTTCTATAAACGATTGTTGTTGGAGGTTAGCTTCTCCTTGTATTGTTAGTTTTCCATTTTCACCAGATTCTGACTCTGCATGTCTCATCAAATACAATGTTGGTGAATTACAACTAAAATTATCAACTTTAGCATAGGTTTCAAAAAACTTATAAGCATTAGTTAATGCACTAGTAAAATCTTTATACACCTGTTCAACTCATTTTTCAGTAAATCTAACAGGCTCAGCTTTTACTGCTGGAGAAGAAAGAAGGTACATTCTATAAGCATCAGATCAGTATTTTTCAAAAAGTTTTTGTGGATCAGGATAATTTTTTAATTTTTTTGACATTTTGCGTCCATCTTCAGCAAGTACCAATCAATTGATAATTACATTATTGAAAGAATTTTGTTTCATAACAGCATTTCCTACTACATGCATAGTTCTAAACCAACCTCTTGTTTGATCAAGTCCTTCAATAATAAAATCTGCTGGATAAAGAAACTGTTTTTCTCATTTGGTAGTATACGTCTGATCTCACAAATAATTTGCTTGTCCAAAAGGCATTGCTCCTGATTCAAACCAACAATCCATAACTTCTGGAATTCTTTTATATACTTCATTATCTATAGTAAATCGATAATTATCCACATAAGGTTTATGTAAATCGACCTGTTTGTTATATGTAGTATCCCAATAATGAATTCCAAATTCACTATTTTCTAATAGAAGTTCTCTCCTATGAATATGATAATCTTTTTGAGCAAAAACATTTCTACACATAGCTCAGGTATCATTATGAGTAACATAACATAACGTTTTTGTTGGATGTGATGTATTCCATTCTTTCACACATTTTTCAGTTCTTTCTAACATTTGAGGAACTTTTTCTCAACTTCATCATACAGGTTTTTCTCGATCATACCAATTTAACGTTCCACAATCACAAAATTTGTCTTGAATTGCTGGAGAAATATGATCTGTAATACGATAATCTACAAATATATTATATCAAAGATCAAAAATAGTCTGATTTTTATCATCATGAATATACTCAATAATTATTCAATCATTCCATAATCATTGGTAATGTTGTGCTTGTTTGTAATATTTTTCTTTTACTTGTTCGATAATTTCTTTTCAATAAAGCTCAACTAATATAGGTTCAATAGTTAATAATGCTCTTTGCAACGGTGAAATTATAAAGACAAGTTGTTCTTTATCTTGAGTATATTTATTAAGCTTATTTTTTAATTCTAATGATTGTTGTATTCCCAATCCAGAAAGAATTGGTTTTCCAAAACTATCACAAAGTTTTTTTTCATTATAATCAGTTTTACCATGTCTTATAAAAATATTTCTTGTGATATTTTTGGATCATGTTAATGTGTGGATATATAATTCATCTAAACTTCAAATAACAATTTTTTCTTCAAGATTGTTTTGATTTTCTCGTACAGGAATAGGGGATCATCGATATCTATTTCTTGCAAGATTCCAGTCTGGCGCAGATGATAAAACATCAGAAAATCTATTTTTGATAGTACTAGGTACAAATCAAATTTGTTCGGCATTTGGAAGTGTGGATTTAGTTAATTCAGGTTCTTTGATAAACCAACTTGTTAATGCTTTTGAAATCAATGGAGTATCACACCTTCGACAATGAGGATATGAGTGACTATATGATTTTTGAAGAATTAATTTTCATTCAGATTTTAATCTTGCTATAATATCTTTGTTGGCTTCATAGACTCTAATTCCTTTATAATCAGAAACTTCATCAGTAAATTCTCAATAATCATTGACAGGCAAAAAGAGCCAATTTTTTGCATCTTCCCTTGGTAAAAAAGCAGCTACCGCTTCAAAATCATCTACTCAGAAACTAGGTGCAATATGAACAATTCAAGTTCCATCTTCTGT
>CAZPFR010000018.1:9672-12263 GCA_964586005.1 uncultured Candidatus Peribacteria bacterium
GCAAGAATATTTACAGAAGAATGTTCTAATTCTTTTCAAAAAGATTCCATAAAAGGAATAATATGCTTTATAGTATAAAATCAATTAAAACGTTTTAAAAGTTCTTCAGAATCATCTATAATAGTATTTTCTATTTTTAGTGCAAATCCCACAGTATTATCAGAATCTATGATATCTACATATTTTAATTCTGTATGTTTTTCTTTTTCCTGTATTTCAGGGATTCCATAAACAATAACCTCAAAATAATGAGAAATAATATTGTAATGAGAAATAGCACTATAATGAGAAATGAATTTTCTAGATCATAAATATGTAGAAGAAGAAATATCAACACCAAGTTCTTCTTTTATTTCTCTTTTTAATGTTTGTTCCATATTTTCTCAATTTTCTATTCTTCCACCAGGAAATACCCAATAATCTGATTTTGTATCGAAAAGAGTAAGATATCTACCTTGAGTATCTTTTATAAGAGCTCTTGTTGTATGAACAAATCAATCTTCTGTTGTTTGATAATTTCAATTATAGGTATTTTGAACTTTAAATTTTATAGTTATTGCTGGGTCTTGTCTTTCTTGATATCCTTCATTTACTTCAGCATTAGAAAGAGAAGTTGCACAACTAGGACAATACCATTGTACTTTAAATCATTTATAAACAAGATTCTGATTGTACATATTTTTGAATGCCCAAATTACAGACTCCATAAATCCCAAGTCCATAGTATAATAAGCATGATCCATATCTGCCCATCTTCATATATTATCTACAAAAATTTTCCATTCATCACTAGTAGAACTAACGTATTTTCTACATTCTTCAATAAATTTTTCTATACCAATTTTTTGTTCAATATCTTTTTTCCCATCAATACCTAGAAATCATTCAACAGCTTTTTCTACAGGTAATCAGTGACAATCCCATCATCGTTCTCTGTTGACTTTGTATCATTTCATAGTTTTGAATCTCAAAATGGTATCTTTCATAGAAGAAGTTAATCCATGACCAAAGTGAGGAGTTCCTGATGCAAAAGGAGGTCAATCATATGTTCTAGATTGAAAAAGAGGAGACCTTTGTTCTAATGTCTTTTGAAAAATGTTATTGGTTTTCCAGTACTCAGTAATCTTTGTAAGTAATTCTTTTTGATTCATACGAAAAAAATAATAACAATAAAAATATCCTTATTGTATTTACAAAAGTAGCTTTGAATTGCAATGCAAATGTAATACTATAATCAGAATAATTATCCAATAAAAGGAATATGAATTCCCCAAAACTTTATAAGATCTTTGAAGATAATATACACTCAAAGTCCCATTAGAGCAATAAAAAAGAAAAAATTAATAAATCATTCTATAGTAAAATATTTTTCTGGTTTTAGTCTTCATATCCATTGAATAAGAACTCCTAATAATCTTCAACCATCCAATGCTGGAATAGGTAAAATATTAAACAAGGCCAATGCCAAAGAAATAAGACCAGCAAAAGCAATAAATTGTCTTATTCCACCACTTTCCAATAACGTATCTCAAAATTTCACTGCACCAACTGGTCCTGAAAGTTTGTCTAATGCTCCACTAATTTTTGTTTTATTGAATGATATAAGATTTTTTCATAAACTTCATAATGCATGAAACGTAAGTTGTGTTTGTGCTTTAATTTCTTTTAGCGCAATTTTTACGGAAGTTGTAAAAGGAAACTGGATATAATTTTCTTCAAATTTTGCAATGTCCTGTTGAGTGTATCCAGAATAACTGAAAGCAACCCCCAAGAGACAACTTTCTGTTTCACAAACTCAGTTAACTTCCTGCGAAATTCAATCTCTTGTGTAGTATAAAGAAATATTTCAGCCAATATTGTTTTTTAGAATGTGTTCTATATTCCAAGCGTTGATGCTAACAGAGTTTATACTCTTGATAATATCACCAGATTGTAATCACATTTTTTCTCACAAAAGACCAGACATTACATTAAATACTTGTACCTCAGTATTTTCTATAGCTTGTTTATGATGTTCACTAATAAATCATTGTTGATACAAAAAGGATTTGGTCGGCATAAGATAACTTTCTATGGGAGTACTAAGCATATTTTCTGAAATCATAGAAATAGGTTTTGTTCCTACGGTGAAAACAAAAGTAAAAATAGCCCAAGCCAACAAAAAATTAGCGGCAACTCAAGCAACAAGAATCATAATTTTCCTATCAATACGAGCCTTGATAAAGCTATCTTTTGCATTGAAATCTTCTTCATGTTTTGGATCTTCACCTTTGAGTCTTACAAATCATCCCAAAGGAATAAGATTTAATGTATATTCTGTTCAACTTTTATCTGTCCATAGTTTGCATATCTTAGGAGGAATTCAAATTCAAAATTCCAAAACTTTTACTTTACTTCTTTTAGCAGCTATAAAATGTCCAAGTTCATGAATCAAAATAAGAAGCATAAACATCAAAATTCATATAATCAATCCCATTGAATCTAAAATTAATAGTTAAAAATATACAATGATTATTGCAAGAAATACTTATACGATTTTAAAATAGGTAAACAAGAGAAAATATTGATTTTATATTTTAGAAAGATAACAT
>CAZPFR010000018.1:12363-19308 GCA_964586005.1 uncultured Candidatus Peribacteria bacterium
TTTTTTATTGCGAGATAAACTTTTATACCTATTATAATAAAATGTACGACGCACATACACATCTCAATAACGAAACCATGTATCCACAACGAAAATCTTATGTAGATTTATTTTTACAATCCTGATGAAAAGGAATAGTAAATGCTTGAGCGAGTGATTTCTATAATGAAAAAGGAATTGAGATAGCAAAAGAAGCTCTCCTAACATACCCTGATCTCCGAATAAAATCAACCATTGGTTTTCATCCATTAGAATGCGTAGAAAAAATTATCACAAAAGAAAATTATCTTTCAAAAATTCAAGAACTTAAACAACAATATATTGCAAACAAAGAATCTGTAGTAGCTATTTGAGAAATAGGGATAGATGTTCATTTTCCGGGTGGGCAAGAGACCTTAGACTTTCAAAAAGAAGTTTTTTCACTTCAATGTGACTTTGCCCAAGAATTACATCTTCCAATAGTAGTCCATTCTAGAGACGAATTTTATCAAACAATAGATGTTTTGCAATATTATAAAAATCAGATTATTTATTTTCATTGTTGGGGATACGGACCAGAAGAATATCGTATGTTAAACGATCAGTTTCCAAACCTTTTTATCGGATTTTGTGGAAATATAACATATAAAAATGCAAATTTACTGAGAGATACATTGGAAATTATCCAAACAGATCAGTTGGTTTTAGAAACAGATGCTCCCTATCTTGCTCCACAAATAATTAGATGACAGACGAATCACCCTGCACATGTAAATTATATATATGAGTATGTTTGTGATATATTGAAAACACCCAAAAATGTTATTGAAAAACAAATAGAAAAAAATATATTTACATTATATAAAAAATAGTGTTTATATGTTTTAAAAAATATAAAATAATGCTCGAAAAAAATTGATCATATTTTGAAAAAAAACATTATTCAGGAATGAGAACCATAGATAAAGTTATACTTTATAGAGAAATAAATGAAATAATTTGAAAGTATAATAAAAAAATTAGAAAAATATTAGAAACAAAAGATATTACGGACAGATGAGTTCAAAAAGCTCTTATTTTTTACCAAAATAATAAGGTATCATGCATGGTTACCCATGATGTTTTAAGAAGAAAAGATATAATACTATTATATATTAAAAAAATAAATAGAGCTCAAACGATTTCTCAACTAAAACGTATAAAAGAAGATCTAAATCAACAAAGAATAAACGCACCAGAAGTCGTATTATATCTTACCGATGAAGAAAGGGATTATGTTATAGAAAAAATACAAGAAAAATATAAAACTATACTATTAGCTACAAAAGAAGCTAAACACCAACTCTAAAATAAATTTCTTTATCAACTAATTCTCTTTTTGTTCCCCATTTTAATGCAGAAATTTGTTGCATAATAGCAATTTTTTCTGGGGTATTAAGTTTTGGTTCACCATAACAAACTTTACAACTTATACTAAACGGTTTAGATTGTGTTTTATCAATAGATAATCTCAATGCAGCTTTAAATGTTTCTGAATTCATAAGATCTCATTTACTAAAATCTGGGGCAAATACATTTTCCAAAAGATCAGCATCATTTGGACCTATTTTAAATGCAAGAATAGATCATACGTTACCCAAAATTGTTTTTGAGAGATCTAGTTCTCCTCAGAGTCATTTTTGTTTCAACTGATCCATATATTGATGTGCCATAGCAAGTCCTAATTTATATTTTCTGGCTTCAGATAATATGCTTTCAAAAGATTGCGATACATAGTTTTGAAATTCATCCACATAAAGGTAAAATGGAACTCTATCTTTGGATTCCATTGCAGCTCTTTTTAACGCAGCTTGTTTAATTTGCATAGCTACCATTTTCCCGATAAGTTTGCTATTTTCTTCACCAACCAAACCTTTTGATAGTTTACAGAGAATAACTTTTTTTTCTTGCATTGCTTGAGAAAAATTGAAAGCTGACTTAGGTTGTCCGATAATATTTCTTACATAAGTACTTGTTGTAAAAGGAGCAAATTTTGCTTGAAGAAATGGTATAATTTCAGCTTTTTCTCTATCTCACATCTTCTTATATGTTTTGTTCCACCATGCAGCAATCACAGGATTTTTAAGATTTCTTATTTTACTTTCCGCAAATGCATCATCGGTAAAAAGTCTCATAATATCTACAAGTGTTCCTCATTCTTCTTGTTCCATAAGCAAAAAACATGCGTTACGAAAGTAATCTTGTATTCTTGGACCAAAAATTTCTTCTCCATACATACTAACAAACATTTCAATCAGATCATTAGTTACAACATCTCTTTCATCTTCTGTTTCTGTTCCATCCAACGGATTAAATGCTATTGGGTATTCTGTATTTGCAAGATCAAAATAAATTAAATCATCAATTCTTTCTTTTGGATATCTTTCCATAATATAATCACACAAGTCTCCATGAGGATCTAATATACAAAAACCATTTCCTGCTTTAACATCTTCCAAAGCAAGGGTCAAAAGAAGTGTAGATTTACCTGTACCTGTCTGTCCTACAATATACAAATGTCTAAATCTATCTTCCTGTGTAAATCTGATTTCTTTTTTGTTTCCAAGATAGGTATTCCAACCAAGTAGAATTCCATTATCAGGTAAATTTTCAGGTCATGCAACAATTTTATAATTTTGAAAACTGAATCTTGGATTTTTATTGAATCTTGGATGCGGAAAATGAAGTATAGAAGAAAGTTCTTTTATATTTAAAATCTGGTTTTTTCAAAAAGATAATAAAGCATTTTTTAATGATTGTTCTGTCAAAAATATTCTCTGAATAAATAGTTTTGCAAACTGGTTAATATTTTTTGTATATTTAAAAGAAAATCCGTTGAGTCATGTATACGTATATTGAAAAAAAGATTTTGCTAAATCATCTATTATTTTTTTGGGTCTATGAGGATCAGGAGAGGTAGCTAGAGCTCTAATTTTCACATTAAAAATTTCATCATTAAGCTTTTTATCCAAATCTCAGAGCTGATTTTGCGAAAATTCATAATTTTTTTCTTCTTTTTCTTCTTTTTCGTTCATCTTGAAAAAATTAAAAAAATTAGCAATAAAAGATTTTTTTCTTTTTTTTGCTTTATCTGTTTTTTCTCTCATATCTTTAAAAAGACTTTCATGAAGAGGTTGTATCAATAATTGAAGACAAAGTTTTTCATCAACAAATACTTTTGAATACGCTGATAAAATACTGTCCATAGGATCTGCTTCAAAAGATTCATATGTTCTTATAGGAAAGATATTATCTTTGTTTAAGGTAAATTCTCATCCGTACATATATTTACCTGTTTCTAGTAATTTTGGTTGTTCTATAGGTTCGATAACACATCATGGATAAAAACTTCAAATAGTTTTTTCAAGTGTTTCAAAATGATCTATAGGAACAGCAATAATAAATTTTATAACTTCTTTTTCGATAAAAATTTCCATAGAAACATAATTATTCCCCAAATGGGTATTTTTCCAACTATCGTCAAAAAGAGCATAAAGATTTTTGTAAACCTGATTCATAATCTCAATGTTTTGTTTCATATTAGATACAGAATCACCAGAGTCTCATTCGGATGATTTAACAAGATTTTTTGATATTTTAACCTGTAAAAATCTTAGATTTTTTGCTTGATGTTTTCTATGTTTATACGCCATTTGAACAGAAAAAAAACGATAAGCAAAAATTCATCCTAACAAAAGAAATAATATGATAATACCAGCAAATATGATGATTTTTTCAAACTCCATCCACAACAAATCAAGATAAAATACAGATTAAGTATATGCAAAATTATGAAAAAATCAAATTTATGAAATATTTTTTTTGTTTTTCAAATATCCACGTAAATAATCTAATAATTCTCGTTTTTTATTTCTTGTTTTTATATCATTGAGTGCTCGATCAAATCATTGTTGAAGAAGTTCTCAAATAAGTTTTGAAGGTCAAAGCTTGAAATGTTTCATGATTGTCTTTCCATTGATAACAAGATCTTTGATAGTAAATTGTCATTCTTCATGATGAATTTCCTTTAGTTTATCTCTCAAAAAAACAATTTCTTGAAAATCTTTATTATTTTGTAATGGATTATATTGTCCGTATCTATCGGCAATAGTAATATCCAAAATAGCTTCAATTTGTTGATAACCAGCTTCAGATAAAAACTTTCTAAGTTTTTTCTTTTTAATATCATCACTCTCTCAGGCTAAAATTTCTTCTGGTTTGTGATGATTTGCAACATATCGAGCAATTTGATCAATTTCTTTTTTTGAGAAACCAAGTGCAGAAAAATCTTTTTTTACCAGTTCAGGTCATCATCTTCTATGATTCAAGGGTCATGCAAGTATTGCTCTAATTTCTTCTTTATTGAGACTATCTTTGTAAGCAGAAAACTGGGAAACTTTACCTACATCATGATAAAGCATAGCCAATCTTACCAAATAATTGGAATTTATTTTTTGAAGTTCATACAAAGTTAGTAATGTATGTGTGTAAACATCAAAAGGATGAAATCTAATAGGTTGATCTATAAATTTTGTAGCATAAACTGATGGAAAAAGATAGGGTAGTAAACGAGATTCATCAAGCAATGCAATACATCAAAAAGGATCTCACATACTGAATATTTTTATAATTTCATCTTTAATTCTTTCTTTTGCTATATGTTCAATAAAATGATGATTATCTTTGATTGCATTCCAAGTTGCTTTATCAAAATCAAAAAATAGAGCATTCTTTTCTTTTTTTAATTGATGATTGATGACATTTACAAATCTAATTGCTCTAAGTAATCTCAATGCATCTTCTTGAAATCTGTGATTAGGATCACCAACAGCACGCAATTTTTTTGCAAAAAGATCTTGAATTCATTTATTGGGATCTATTATAAAATTACAATAGTCTGATTCTTTTCAAAGATTATATTTTTTTACAAGAGAAGATAATTGTTCTTTACGATATATTCCATCTTCAAAGAGCGTAGTGATAATAAGATGGTCTTGTATAATAAGCAATCATAAATCTGGAAATCAAACAATTCAACTATGTTTTAATCACGAAAGTAATTTATCTTCATCTATTGATCAGATTTTTTTTGTCTGTTGTTTTCAAAAAGAATTATCCGCAAAGAAATATAAAGAATTAATAGTGAAATCTCTTCTCTTAGCATCTAAAATTATATCGGAACATCGATTGATAGTTCAAGGATGACGAAAATCCTGATATCAGGATTCTGTACGAAAAGGAGTGATTTCATATTGAATATTAACTAATTTTTTCTGCTTTTTTACAAAAGTAATAGTACCAAATTTTTCTGTAATAAAATGAGAAAGTCAGATTTTATTACTATGTTTGTAAATATATAGAGGATCTCAAATTAACGTGATATCAATATCACGTGGCTTTTTTTCGATTTGTAAAAGAAGATTTCTTACACATCCACCTACAAGAAAAACAGCAGAATCGGTTCTAAGTCTCTTTGTGATAAAAGTATGTTGTTGAATAAGATATGATATTTCAGAAAAATTAATCATATATTGTTATAATCAAAATAAACCAAAAGAAATATACTAATCCAAAGATACTTTTCAAGAAAAGAAAAAAGTTGCGTCAAACAACGCAACTCACCCTTAACTCAAACCAGTGAAACCGATATATCCGGTTCTTTTTTCACATTTTTTTCTAAGGTATTCCCTTATTTCTTGAATTCCATTTATTATAATTTCAGAAGGGATTCCTTCATAATTATAAAATTCCTCTAGTTTTATTGGACAATTTGTTGAACAGAATTCATCCAATAAAATTTCTACAACGTTTTTTGAGGAAAAGGGGTAATCAGAAACAAATATTTGTTTATGATTATCATTTTTATTAAACCAGTAAATCATAATTTTATTAGATTTTTTTAGAAAAAAAACATATACTTTTTGAGAAAAATTTCAAGTTAAAATCAATAATTTTTTGTATAAATTTGCTTTTTTAATTATTTAAGTATATAATAGTTTATTTACTATTTTAATTTGAGTATGGATACATCATTACTAACCATAGTACAAAACTATTGATTTAGTGAAAAAGAAGCTATGATTTATTTATCAGCATTAGAATTAGGATCAAGTCCAGCCAGTACTATAGCAAGAAATACATGAATAAAGAGAGTAACTGCATACACTATATTAAAAGAATTAAAAAATAAATGAATAGCAAATACTATTGAAAGAAAAGAGGTAACTTATTTTTCTGTAGTTTCTCCAAAAGTACTTTTAGATACGTTAGAACAAAAATATCTTGAATTTAAAGAAAAAGCACCTGAATTACTTTCTATTGTAGAAAAAGTATGATCAGCACCCAAAATAAAATACTTAGAATGAGTAAGCGGATTAGAAAATTTATTTGCTGATTTTGCAGATACAAAAGAGGATATGAGAGTGATTTTGTGAACACCCAAAAAACATAAAAAATCATTTTCTGGACATATTTGACGTTATAGATTGCTTAGAAAAAAAAGATGATTAATTTCTAGGAGAATAGTGACTGCAGATGATACTGATGTAAAAAAAGAATTATTAGATGACAAAAAATATTGAAGAAAAACTGTAGTTATACAAGATTTTCCCTTACCAATACATGCAGATATCAATATTTATTGACCAGGAAAAATCTCAATTCTATTTTTTGACAAAAACGACAGCCCCCACGCAATCATAATAGAAAACGATGAAGTATACAATACTTTAGTAGGTATTTTTGAATACATTCGAATCTTACATACAGCCAAATCAAAGAAATAAAATCTGATTATTATTTACTGTTGTAAAATTTTAACAACAGATTATGCTAGTTATCAATTGATATATTTGTATATTTGAATATGATACATACGTTTTATTCATAAGACTATCAATATGACAGAAAAAAATCTCAACGAAATTC
>CAZPFR010000019.1:0-1533 GCA_964586005.1 uncultured Candidatus Peribacteria bacterium
TAACTAATGCTAAATACAACACTCAAATCCCAAATCAATAGTTTACGAGATACATTTCGATCTGGTGGTATATCCAATCCATTGACTGCAATAGAGCAGATTTCTTTTCTTATCTTTATGAAAAGATTAGACGAACTAGATTATCAAAATATAAACAAAGCAGAAAAGGTTAGTACTTTTTCTTATACCTCTTTATTTAATGGATCTTTTGCTATAAATAATAAAGAATATCCAAAAAGACAATTAAGACGAAGTTACTGGATCCAGATGCCAGCAGAGGAAATGTTTACGTATGTGAGAGATGTGGTTTTTCCTTTTGTCAAAACTCTTCATACCGAAGAATGATTTGCTGGAAATCTCAAAGATGCTAACTTTCTTATCCCCAAAGCAAGTATGCTTGCTACAGCAGTTACTATATTAGAAGATTTACATATTACTCAACAAAACGAAGATACAGCTGGAGATATTTACGAGTATTTGCTCAATGAAATTGCTAGTGCAGGTAAAAACGGTCAATTCCGTACACCAAGACATATTATTCAAATGATGGTTGAACTAATAAATCCAAGTAAACACGATAAAATTGCTGATTTAGCATCTGGTACTGCTGGATTTTTGATTAACGCATACAAATATATTCTCAGACAAAATACAAGCAAAGATTCTTCTTTCAAAGATGAATTTGGTACACATTATCCTGCAGATAAATTGGATACTAATGATTGGAAAAGATTAAAATCTGATACTATAACATGATTTGATTTTGATAGTACTATGGTAAGAATTGCTTTGATGAATTGTATTATGCATGGAATAGCTACTCCAAATATTAAATATCAAGATACATTGGGAAAACAGTTTTCTCATGACCCAGAATTTGATGTAATTTTAATGAATCCACCTTTTAAAGGAAGTATTGATAAATGAGATGTACATCCAGATTTTAGTTTGTGAACAACCAAAACAGAACTCTTATTTCTTGAATTAATGTACAATAAATTAGTTGTAGGATGAAGATGTGGTGTAATTGTTCCTGATGGAGTATTATTTGGTTCTTCTAATGCTCACAAAAAACTCAGAGAATTATTGATAGAAAATACAGATCTCAAAGCAGTGATTAGTCTTCCTTCATGAGTATTTAAACCTTATGCTGGAGTGAGTACTGCTATCTTGATTTTCACGAAATGAGATGATACTAAGAAAGTATGGTTTTATGATCTACAAGCTGATGGATTTAGCTTGGATGACAAGAGAAATGAAATCAATAATAACGATATTCCTGATGTATTAGAAAAATTTAAATCATGTGTAATAACTCGTAATTATGATAAAGAACCTCAAAAATGAGAAAAATGGTTCTGGGTAGACAAAGAAGAAATCAAAAAGAATAATTATGATCTCAGTATTTCCAAATATAAAAAAATAGAATATATTCCCGTAAAATACGAAGATCCAAAAGTATTAATTAGTCAAATTAGAGAGATTGAAAAAAATATAAGTAAGTGATTAGATGAAGTAGAAAAAATGATATAA
>CAZPFR010000019.1:1633-18819 GCA_964586005.1 uncultured Candidatus Peribacteria bacterium
ACAATAAGATCAAAATTACAAATATATGCTGATCCCCAGACCAAAGAAACTGCTTATCGTTTTTTCAAAGAACCTATCACTGTTTATGGAGTCAAAAGTGCAGTAGTACAAAAACTTGCAAAAGATACACGAAAAGAAATTAAAAACAATTCAAAACAAACAATATTCTGATTTTGTGAAAAATTATTTCAGTCAAATTATTGTGAAGAAGCATTTATTGCATCCAATCGAAGCTATTCGTTGAAAAATCAATTTGAACCAGAAGATTTTCAGATTTTTGAATGATGGATAGAAAAATATATAAACAATCGAGCTAAATGTGATACGTTTTGTAATCATACAGTATGAGCCTTTATAGAACAATATCCACAATATATCCAAGAACTCAAAAAACGAACCCATTCATCAAATAGACGAGTCAAAAGAGCTGCAGCAGTAACCTTTATTATTCCAGCAAGAAAATGATTGTTTTTGAAAGATATTTTTGAGATAGCAGATAGATTATTAGTAAATCAAGATGATTTGGTCCAAAAAGGATATGGATGGATGTTGAAAGCAGCAAGCCAAGCACACCAAAAAGAAGTATTTGATTATGTAATGAAAAACAAAAAAACAATGCCAAGAACGGCACTGAGATATGCAATCGAAAAAATGCCAAAAGAATTAAAAGAACAGGCAATGAAAAAGTAAAAAAACCCTTTAAAAAAGGGTTAATCATTTGGATAGTACTGTTTATGAAGATTTGGACTTATTGCTTTTCTCAAATGATAATATATATCCGGGCCAAATCTTAGTGGAGCAACTACTGTTTTTTCTTTTTTAGAAGAAACTTTTTTTTCAACATGAGATAATAAAATAATCTGCTGTTGATCAAGGTAAAAATCAATTTCATATAACATATCTCTATTTTTTTTGTTTTAATCAGAATAAATATTATTACAATAAAGTCAAGTTTTTTATACGTTAGGTTTAGATTGAAATATACTTTAAAAACAATAATAGATATATATATACAATTTTAATTTATTTTATAAAAATTATGTTAAATTGATTAAAAAAAATTCTAAATTTCAAATGAAAAAAATCAAATATACATCTAATAATTATAGCAATAGCTATAGTGATGATACGAAGAGGTATTTGGTGAATTCTGGATGATTTTTTATTTCCAAACAATCAATTATTAAGTTATGTTGTATGAATTATTGTAGGTATACTTATTTTGTATATTGATGATAAAAGATTGGAGGAACTATGAAGTCATTAAAACTCTATTTTAAAAACAAATAAATAAATGTCCCTCAAAAATACATTAGAATCAGCTGATAATATCAAATATGAAATACTTATCAAAGGTCTTAGCGAGGAAACCGTAAGACAAATTTCTGCTGCACAAAACGAACCTGACCGAATGTTGGAGCACAGATTGAAATGTTTTGAAATATTTAATAAAATGTCTTTACCAAAACGAGGTCCAAGTTTGGAAAATTTGGATTTACATGAAATTATATATTACGCAAAACCAAATAAATCCTATGAAGGATATGCAAATACTCGAGAAGAAGTACCATCAGAAATTAAAGAAAAATTTCAAAAATTAGGAATCCCAGAAGCAGAACAAAAATATCTTTCAGGAGCTTGAGGTCAGTACGATTCACTCAATGTATATCACAAAATTAAAGATCAACGAGCTGCAAAAGGAGTGATTTTTGAAGATATGCCACAGGCACTACGAAGTCACCCAGAATTAGTCAAAAAATATTTTATGAAGGTAGTGCCTGCAACTGATCATATATTTGCAGCATTACATGGTGCTGTCCGAAGCGGAGGAACATTTATTTATATTCCCAAAGGAATCCAACTAGATGATCCACTTCAAGCATATTTTCGTATGAATACCTATGCAGGAGGTCAATTTGAACATACATTAATTATCTTAGACGATGAGGCAAAATGAAGTTATATAGAATGATGTTCTGCTCCCAAATTTGATAAGGCATCATTACATGCATGACTTGTTGAAATTCTTGTAGGAAAACATGCCAAAATGAAATATTCTTCGGTAGAAAATCGATCAACAAATACCTATAATCTCAATACAAAAAGAGCAATAATAGAGGAGTCGGGATATATGGAATGGGTAAATGGAAATATGGGATCTTGTACTACGATGTTGTATCCATGTAGTGTTTTAAAATGAGATTGGAGTAAAACAGATATGCTAGGAATAGCAGTTGCCAGTAAAGGACAAAATCAAGATACAGGTTCCAAAGCAATACATATAGGAAAACATACATCATCTACCATAATTTCCAAAACAATATCAAAAAATTGATGAATATCTACGTATAGATGATTAGTTAAAATCACAGAGAATGCTGAAAATGCAATAAATCATACTCAATGTGATGCATTACTTCTTGATAATCAATCTATCTCTACAACAATACCAGATATTATTTGTAACAATAAAACAAGTATTGTTGCCCATGAAGCAAGTGCAGGAAAAATTGACGATGCTGAAATTTTTTATCTTACTGCACGTGGAATTACAGAAGAAAAAGCAATCTCAATGATAGTAAATGGATTTTTTTCTTCTGTAGTCAAAAAACTTCCATTGGAATATGCATGAGAATTAAATAAATTAATAGAACTAGAAATGGAAGGAAGTGTATGATAAATTTTTATATGCACACAATATAATGAAATTAACATATCAACAGTTAGTTGATCAACTCTTTACTATGGAAACAACAAAAGACTATAGTTTAGAAAAAGTAAGAAAATGAGCCGAGCTTCTTGGTAATCCTCAAGATACCTACAAAGTAATTCATATCACAGGAACCAATGGTAAATGATCAGTAGCAAATATGTGTTTTTCTATTTTATCTCGTTTATGAAAAAAAGTAGGAATATTTACTTCTCCTCATCTTATTGATATAAGAGAAAGATTTACTACCGAGAAATGAAAAATTTCCAAAAAAGATTTCGTAAGAATTACGCAAAAAATAACATCACTTTGAATACCTTTTTCTTATTTTGAATTATGTACCCTGATTTGATTTGAATATTTCAAAGAACAAGGATGTGAATATGCAATAATAGAAGTCTGATTTTGATGATTATTGGATTCTACAAATATAGTACATCCAACTATTTGTTGTATTACAAGTATTGGTTATGATCATCAGCATATTTTGGGAAATACACTAGAAGAAATAGCATTCCAAAAAGCAGGTATTATAAAACAACATATTCCTGTCGTAATAAACAAAGAAAATAGAGTAATACA
The DNA here is from genome assembly GCA_964586005.1 of uncultured Candidatus Peribacteria bacterium. Lineage (GTDB taxonomy): Bacteria > Patescibacteriota > Gracilibacteria > Absconditabacterales > Absconditicoccaceae > UBA5124. The sequence goes on from CAZPFR010000019.1 coordinate 4,926, forward strand.
AGAAAATGCTAAACAAAAAAATGCTCCAGTATTTTTAGTAAAAGACCAGAAAGAAACCAATCTTCTTGGTGAATATCAAAAAAGAAATGCAGCATTAGCATACAAAATATGTGATTATCTCTGATATAAAAAAGAAGATATCGAACAGTGATTACAACAAGTACAACATAAATGAAGATTAGAATTTATAAGTCAGAATATTCTTATTGATTGAGCTCATAACGAAGATGGACTACGTTCATTGCAAGAATTTCTCTCAACGATACAACATGAATATCAAGAAATAATATATGGTTTTTCTCTAAAACATGGAAAATCTACAGATTTAATAACCAATATTTTTGGAAAGGATAAAATATACACAATAATAAAAGAAAAAAATACTATGTTGGAACCAATAGATAATATGATAAGAGAAATGACTCAAGAAAAAAAAATCAAAGTAACTATTGCTTCTCCAAGACAAATTCGTAATTTAGCAAAAAAATATCCAAAGAAATTATATGTGATATTTGGATCTTTATATATGATTGGAACGTTTTATACATAACAAATAAATATGATACAAAAATTGGTAAATCTGATTTTCGAAGCTCTACATTTAAAAAATTTGGATCATATAGGATTTAAATTTTTACATATTAAACAGCCAGATAGTGTTGCAGAGCATTCGCTCAATGCAGCACAAATTGGATATATTTTAGCAAAAATGGAATGAGCTGATGCAAATAAAGTAGCAACTACATTGGTTTGGCATGATATTGCAGAAACAAGAATAGGCGATATGCACAAAGTAGCAATCTGATATATAACAAACAAAAAAGAATTAGAAAAAAATGTTATGGATGATCAATTTGAGGGAATAGATTTTGGTGAAGAAATAAAAACCTATTTTGAGGAAATGGATGAAAGATTAACATTCGAATGAAAGATAGCAAAAGATGCAGATTATTTAGAACAAGCTTTTCAAGCAAAAGTATATTTAGAGATTGGGCATCAAGATGCACAAAATTGGATCACCAATGTAGGAAATGCTCTCAGAACAGAGAGTGCAAAAACGATTCGAAAACAAATGATAGAAACAAAGTCTAGTGATCGATGGCTCAAAGAATCATTACAAAATCTAAAAAATGTTTAATTTTACGTATATTATTTTATATGACAAAATTTAAATTAATTTTTTTATTAGGATTTTTTTTCTCAAGTATATCTTATAGTTATGCCTACCTTTTGTGATTAAAATCTGCAGATAATTCCATAGAAAATATTCAGAAAATAGAAAAAACACACAATATAAAGGTTCCATTAGTAGGTTTTATTTTTGATCCCTATGGTTCTCATATAAAAAAACTTTTAGATACTCTTCCAGCTACGCTTTGAATAACAAGAATTTACCATATTACCTTATCTCCAAATAATTATTCAGCAAAAGAAGTTGCTGATGGTAAATTTGATAAACAATACAAAGAAATATTTCAAAGCATAAAAGATAATAACCTCAAAGTGGTTTTTAGAACTATGCATGAAATGAATGGGGGACGGTATCCTTGGTCTTCAAATCCTGAAATGTTTAGAAAAGCATGGATTCATGTACGAAAGCTTTCTAGAGAAATAGGGTTATCAACAGGTAATATCTTATTTGATTTTTCTATAAATCACCGAGATATGCCTACAAAAGAAACACCAAGTCAGAAAGCTAAACTTATTCAATGCCAATTATCAAAAAAACAAAAACTTTGATGTTATACTTTTGAAGATTATTATCCAGGAAATGGGTATGTAGATATTATTTGATTTACATTTTATAATCGATGAAAATGATTTGCAGATAGAAGATGGTTGACTCCAGAAGATATCGTTTACGAGAAATGACGAAATCCATTAGAAAGAATCAAAAAATTCAATAAACCAATTATTGTAGATGAAGTATGAACAACTGCAGTTTGGTATAATTGAGCTTTTAATTACAAAAAATCAAAAGAAATTTATACTACAGAGTATGATAATAAAAATACACGATTACGACAATTACAACAATTACTCCGAAAAGAACAAAGTATTGTAGGTACAGTCTATTTTAATGTAGATTATACAAAATGATTAAGCCAAAGATTAATTGGAGAAGCTGATTGGTCTGTAATAAATCTTGAAACAAATAAAGTATATACAACAATTTTTACATTATTTAATAATTCTGACAATCTTCATCTTTGGTCTCCTTTGTTAAATTTATTTGGTATAGGTTTGATAGATATCTATTGAAAAGAAAGTTTTATACCCAAAGAATATATTCCAAAAATAAACAAAATACTTGCTATCATCAAAAAAGGAACCAAAAACAATAAAGAGGCAAAAGCTATATTATGAGAAGGACTTTCAAAAAACATAATAAGAAATATATTTCCGAAAATCAGCGACAAAGAACACAATGAAATCCAAAATATATTAAAAGATAATATTGATTTTTAAAGTGTTTTTTATATAAAAAAACATCAAAATAAACAAAACCAAAAAAAAGAATATGAATGAATTTTTATGTGATACACAAGGGGACTTAGATTGTCCACCAGTAAAAAAATACGGAGAAAATACTCTATTTGATAGAGAAGACCTTTTGGGTCAAAACACAAAAATAAATAATGAGAATATCAAAAAAGACAAAAAAAATCAAAACAATGATGTCCCTCCTAAACTTTTAGACAAAGGGTTTAGAGAATATTTGTAAGCAGCTGAATTAGCTGCTTTTTTTATCAATCAATTTTTTGTACAGATACTCCTATATTTTTGAGTTTATATTCTATATTATCATATCATCTAGCAATAATATCTTCATTCATTACGTAAGTAGTTCATTTTGCCATGATTCAAGCAAGCATCATTGCTCATCAGCATCTCAAATCTCTACTAGAAACATATCAACCAGCCAAATGAGTTGGTCATATAACAATTGCTTGATAAGGATTGAGAATTTCTATTTTTGCACCAAGATTTTCCAATTCATTAAGATAAGCAAATCTTCCTTCATAAAGCGTTTCAAAAATTTTTGAAATTCATGAACATTGAGTCACTAATGTTCAAAAAATTGATTGAAGATCTGTAGGAAATCATGGATAAATTCTAGTTTCTACCTTTACTGATTGGTAGTTTTTTTTATTAAAAGAATTTACCGAAAGCGTATATTTATCCAAAATTTTAAAATTAATACCTATTCTATCAGCTACACTATAAATAGCAGATAATTCATCAACATCACATCATTTAATAATAATTTCACTATTATCAGCTCAAGCACCGATAGCAAAATATGTACCAGCTTCTATATAATCAGCAATAATAGTAAATTCAGAATTTTTAATGTGTAATTTTGATGGTTTTACAATAAGGGTATGATCAACATTCAAAGTAATATCAGCTCAAGCATTATTTAAAAAACTAATGAGATTTCTGACATGTGGTTCTATTGCTACCTGGTAAATATTAATATCATAGTCAAAATTATTGGCAAATGCCAAATAGGTAATCAAAGCCTCTACAGCTGTCACAGAAAATCATTGAAGCATAATATTTTTTTTTGGTTTACCAGTAACTTCAAAAGTTTTAAATTCATTATTAGTGATAGTAATACCAGCTTTTACAAGTGCATCATCAAACATATCCAAAGGTCTTTTCCCTATTGCACAGCCACCACTTCCTATAAATTTTACTTTACCATATTTGATTAATCACAAAGGAATAAGAAGAATTGATGATCTAATTTTTGTAGCTTTTTCAGAAGTCAAATCAAAAAAATCTTTAGAATTCTGAAGTGCTTCATCTGCTAACTCTTCAATTACAGCAAGATCTTTTATATTAGGTTTATTAAGAAGTTTGATTTTATTATCCAAAATATAATTTGCTGCAACTATAGGCAATGCTGCATTTTTACTTCAAGAAATTTGTACTTCACCTCTAAGATTTGGAGAATAAGAAATCTTATACATAAGAAAAATCAGAAAAGATAAAAATATCTCAAAAAATATACTGTTTTAGTTTTTATTTTCAAATAAAAGAATTTTAATATTTTAGAGTTGTTTTTATTCTATAAAAAAATAAACATACATTCACGATATAAATAATTTTATATATTTAGATATCCTAATTGATGAAAGTTGTAATTTGATTTTCCGGTGCAGCGGGTACAGGAGTAAATACCTCTGGATTATTGCTTTGAAATATTTTAGCATCCAAATGATATACTATTTTGGCAGATAAAGAGTATGCATCTATTATCAAAGGAGATAATAATAATTTTTTCTTATATATATCTGATAAACCAAACGAATATTTTTTAAATAAAACTATAGATTTTTTCTTTGCTTTTGATGACTATGCAATACAAAAAAATCAAAAAATATATACACTAAAAAATACGTTTAATATAAAAGATACAACAGCAAAACATAAAAATGTATTTTCTTTTGGTTGAGCTCTAAAAATATTTTGAATATCTTTAGAAGAATGAGAAAAATTTCTTGCTCAAACGTTTTCTTGAGAAGTACTTAATCAAAATAAAGAAGATTTAAAGTTATGATATGATTATATTATAGATAATTGTGGAGATACTTGTAGTAGTATTGATTTTTCAAAATCAATAGGAAAACCCAAAACATTAATGTTTGGAAACGAATGTATCGCTAAATGAGCAATACAAGCATGAATGAATTTTTATGCAGCATATCCTATGACACCAGCAAGTTCATTAATAGATGTGATTACACAAGATACTAATGTGACCTTTTTTCAATGAGAAGACGAAATAGCAGTAAGTATGGCTATGCTTTGAGCAAAAGTATGAGGAAAAAGAGCTATGTGTGGAACAAGTTGAGGAGGTTTTGCATTAATGACAGAATCTATTGCATTTTCTAATCAAGCTGAAATAGGAGGTGTTTATGTTCTTGCTCAACGTGACGGTCCAAGTACAGGTACTCCAACGTATACAGGTCAAGCAGATTTAAATTATGCACTTAATGCTTCTTTTTGAGATACATTTCCAATAGTTCTTGCACCATCTACGTTTGAAGAATGATATAAATTGATAGGAACTGCACTTAATCGATCAGATATATATCAACATCCAGTTATTTTTCTAACAGATAAACAATTTTCAGAATGATACATAGCTATAGATCCAGAAAATCTTATTTCAGAAACAATCAAAAAAGGAAAACAAACTCAAGGTAATGAATGATACAAAAGATACGAATTTACAGAAGATGGAATTTCTCCATATACTATATTTGGTACAGAACATGGAGAATATATTACAACATCCTACGAACATGACGAATATGGTGCAACAAATGAAGACCCAGAAATCAAGAAAAAAATGCAGGATAAAAGAGATCAAAAGCTCAAAACATTTATTCAACAAGAATTTACAGAAGAATTTTATGGATATGAAATAATCAATCCTGAAGCCAAAAAGTTTTTTATAACATACGGACGAAATAGATTCGTACTAGAAGAGTATACGAGAAATAATCCAGATCAGAATATATGATTAATAATAATAAAAGTATTCCAACCATTTGATCTAAGACTCAAAAAGTTTTTAGAACAAAAAAATAGTCAGATTCAATCTTTGATATTTGTAGAAATGAACGCATCAGGTCAACTTCAACGTCTGGTTACCGAGCAATGTAATTTAAATAATCCAATGCGAGAAGATAAAATCACTCACCATAGAAAATATACATTATATCCAATATTTGGTGAAGAAATTTCTCTTTAATTCTTAATATGAAATATAAAATGAGATCAGGTTTAAATAAGTTTCAACGATGTCCTGGATGTTGAAATTTTATGATTCATTTAGCTATTAAAAATGCAATCAAAGAACTCAATATCCCAAAACATAAAGTAGTCGTAGTTACTGGTATTGGATGTAGTGGAAAAATAAGTCAGTATATAGATTGATATTGAGCAGAAACTCTTCATGGAAGATCAGTTCCTTTTGCAACAGGAATTAAATTAGCAAATCCAGATTTGACCGTAATTGCATATTGATGAGATGGAGATGGATATGGAATCTGACTTTGACATTTGTTACATGCAGCAAGAAGAGATACAAATATTACTTATATTGTAGCTGATAATGAGAATTATGCATTAACAACTGGTCAAGCATCACCAACAACACCACTAGATATTCCTACAAAAACGACCCCTACAGGAAATCAGATCAATCCATTTCATCCAATAGAATTAGTAAAAGCTACAGGATGTAAACATGTTGTAGATACTGTTGATAAAGATATAAAAAATTTGACACAAGCTATTATAGATGCTATCCAACATCAATGATTTTCACATATTCATGTAAATCAAGCTTGTCCAACACGAAAAAGATGGTAAAATTTGAAATATAATTCTTAAAAATATTTATGCACAAACAATATATTACCCCCATCAAATCATGAACTATTGATGATGTGAAATTATGATCTCACATAGTTTTTGAAGAAATTGATGAAAAATGAATTCTTCACCAATGTACAGGACTAGAATATCTTATAAAAATAGATCCAAATATCATAATTGTAGATAACCATGATCGTGTATTAGAATTTCGAGAGCAGGGCCTACCAGTAATTCATATTGATCAACATACCGACCTTCGTCCTGTAGGCCCTGAAGGTATCAATGTGGGCAACTTTCTCCGTTACGCATTGGATAGTTCATTAATTATTTCTGCTACTCAAATCAACACAGAATATTCTCTCCTAAATTTTGATTTCCAAACTATTAACTCAATGATTAACTATATTCTAGATATTGATCTTGATTTTCGACATCCAGATATGAGTATCGAACAGTTAGAAAAAACTATTCAGATTTCAAAAGAATTAATAAAAAAAGCGAAAATAGTCACTATAGCTACTTCGCCTTATTTTCTAGATCAATATTTAGCAATAAAAATAATTCATAAACTTTTAGATTAAACAACTCTTCTAATTTCTTCCAATGTTGTAATACCATCAAGCATTTTTAATATACCATCTTCTTTCATAGTAAGATAACCAGTTTCTCTAGCTTTAGAATACATCATCAATGTAGATGCTCAATCAATAATCATATTTTTGATATCTTCAGTAATTTCAAAAGTTTCAATAAGTCAGATTCTTCAAATATATCAATTTCAATTACATTTTTTACATCCTATTGCCTGAGAAATTTTTCCATCTCGTGGAATATTCATATTAGGATTTGCATCAATCATTTTTTTAATACTTTCTTCTACTTCAACTTTTTCCCCATATTGAGGATCTCTTTTGGTAGCACAATGAGGACATAATTTTCTTACCAATCTTTGGGCAACAACAAGATTTAATGCAGGAGCTAACATATAAGGTTTTACTTTCATATGTAATAACCTTGTAATAGATTCAATTGCAGAATTAGTATGTAAAGTAGTAAACACAAGATGTCATGTCAAAGCTGCATTAATACTTGCATCTGCTGTCTCTGCAGTTCTTGTTTCTCAAACCAAAATAATATCAGGATCTTGTCTCAAACAAGCCTTAAGTCAAATTTCAAAATTATATCATTTAGCATAATTAATTTGAGATTGTTGAATTCCTTCTAGTTGATATTCAATAGGATCTTCAAGAGTAATAATTTTTCTTCTTCAATCATTTAATGTATGTAAAATAGAATACAGTGTTGTGGTCTTTCATGAACCTGTAGGTCAAGTAATAATAGTAATTCCTGTATTTCTTTCTAAATTTTTCTTGAGAATATCATAATTTCTTCAGGTGAATCACATATTTTCAAAGGAAGAAAAACTTTTTGATGAATCCAAAAACCTTAATACAGCACTTTCAGACAAAATTCATGGCATAAAATTAATTCTAACATCCACTTGTTTAATTTCTCAAAATCTATTTACTGCTTCAAAGCTAAATCTTCAGTCCTGAGGCATATAATCAATATTCATTTTAGTTCCAGCTATAAATTTTATTTTCTGAAGATATTTGAGAAAATCATCATGGGTAAAATGTAATATTTCCTGTAAAATACCATCAATTCTTAATCTAACAACAACGCCAGATTCTTGTGATTGAAAATGAAGATCAGTTGCTCAAGTTTGAAATGCAAGCCTAATGATTTCCATAATAAAATTTCACGGTTCCATAGAATCTCTTTGTTCAAATATTGTTTTTATCATAGCAATAGCTCATAGTCATTCAGCTTGTTTTACTTTTTTTATTTCTTCTTGTTTAACATTTTCTTGATTTTCTAACTGATCATACCAACCAAGAGCATAATTAAATGCTTCTACCGAAGTATAGAAAATTTCAGATAAAAAACTTTTTTCTTCAAGCATAGTAACAACTTTTTTTAATTGTTCAGGAAAATTATTTGTAGTCAGTAATTTAAGTTTATTTTTTTCTTTAGCAAAAATAAGAACCTGAATTTTTTCTGCAGTTATTTTTGGCATAATTTTTAATTGATCAAAATCTGGGCTTAATGCCTGTACATCTTGTAATTCTAATATTGATTTTTCTAGAGTGATCATGGATAATATAGATATGTTAAGAATTGAATTACTATACTATCCTAGTATAATCAGAATTATTTTTTTTCCAAAAGGTTTAAACAAATAGTTTTACAAAGGATTGACTTTTTTTAAAAAAACATAAAAATTATTTAATAATAAAGAAAAATCAGTGATGATCAGATCATGGAATAGAAAGAATAGAAAATTGAGAAATTTGTATATAAGAATTTATGAAAATATGATCTATATGAGACCAAATAAAAGGAAATACTAAATTTCTCCAAGTAAAAGCAATAGGTAAACTTCTTGTAACATTTACAAATCATTTTCCTTTGGTAAATCATTCTGCAAATTTCCAATAAAAATTTGACCAAGGAGATATATTAAAATCTCAAAGAGCTAATACTTTATCTTGCTGTATTCTATGAGTATCCTGATGTAAAGAAAAATCTTTAAAAAAGGTTTGTATTTGTTGATTTCTCATAGTATAAAATTTAGAAGAAACAGGAGAACTCATATGAACCAAATAAAAATAAATTGGTTTTTTTTGATATGATAAAGAAAAATAAGCATACCTCCATGCTCATTGAGGAAAATCATCTACTCGATTTTCGATAGGTATCTTACTAAAAACCATATTTCCAACATATTTTTTTCACCAACGAGAACTATTACTATAAGGATACTGTTTATCAAGAAAATCTTTTAAATGAGTATAGTGATGATCAGCAAATTCTACAAGAAGTAACACATCTGGATTTTGTTTTTCAATGAGACGTTGCATATTTGTATAATCAGTATTGTTTTTATGTATATTTGCATAAAAAACACGAATTCATCAGGTCATGTTTTGATGAATTTGCGGAATAGAAAGATGATAAAAATAGGTAAATTTTTTGGAATAGATAAAAAAAACAACAGCTAATCATAAAATAAGAAACGCCAAAACATTCTTTTTAAACGAAGTATAGGTTGATTTTTTTCTTTTTAAAAGTAATGAAAATCAAACTAGTCAAAGAAAACTAATACCAATACTATAGGGAAGAAAACTCAAAATTAATTCAGAAAAATAATATTCTGGAAAAACAAGCGTAAACAATGAACCCAAAACAAAGATGATATACAAAAAGAGTATAATAATCATTTTAAACATATACAATTAAAGAACAAAAGCTTGTATCATTTTATAACAACAAAACAAGAGAAAATAAACGTCTCTAAAATAAATTTCTTGATTCTTCGGTATAAATCACTATTAAATCAAAGTCCAAAAGCTTTTTTTTCTTAATAGTACAATGAAAAAATTCCATATTATCATACTCTGATGTCAAATGAACTACGCAGATAGTGCTAGAATAAAAGCAATTTTAGTGAATTGCTGATTTTTGTATACAGAAAAAACCGAAGAAGCAGATATTATTATTTTTGATACCTGTTCTGTAAGACAAAAATCAGAAGATAAAATCACAGGGAAACTTAAAGAAATTAGATCAGATCAGAAAGTTTGGATTACCTGATGTATGATTCAACATAACCTTAGAAATCAAAAAATAACAGATAAAATATTGCCAGAAAACCTCAAAAAATGAAATTTTTTATGATCAATCCAAACAATAAATCCAAAAATCATGTGAATTACTTCAGAAGAAATTAATGAACGTAATACAGAAGACTCATTACAAAAAATAGTAGGAATAAATCACACATTCAATCCACTTTTTTACAAACTTACTCAAAAACGACCCAATATAGAATTATTTTTTAGGATTGATGATACCTGATTTTTACCACTAATCCTCAAAAAAATTTGATATAAAATTACTTATGACAGAGAAATCACCAATGAATATCTCAAAATCATTCCCGATGAATGTAATACATCTATGAATAACCACAACAAAACAGCTTATATTCCAATTTCCACATGATGTAACCAATTTTGCAGTTATTGTATAGTTCCATATGCAAGAGGATTAGAAAAGCATTACCCCAAAGAACAAATTATACAAGAAGCCAAACATCATATTGAAAATAGATGTAAAGAAATAGTACTTTTGGGACAAATTGTAAATAAACATCCAGAATTTATAAATATTATAAAAGAAATTCTTAAATTAGACTGACTAGAATGGCTTAGATATACATCTCCATATCCAAATTTTTATACTCCAGAATTACTACAATTACACGAAACCGAAACTAAACTATGTCCCCATATTCATATACCGTTTCAATCGTGATCAGATACTATTCTCAAATCTATGCGTCGTGGATATACGAGCAAAGAAGCAAAAGAATTTATAGATAATATTAAAAATCTCAAAAGAAATATTAGTATTACTACAGATATTATAGTTTGATATCCAGATGAAACTGAAGAAGATTTTCAAGAAACCATAAAACTTGTTGAATACGGAAAATTTGACATGATTTATATTGGTATTTATTCACCAAGACCAGGTACATATGCTCACAAAAATCATATAGACAATATAGATCGCAAAACCAAACGATCTAGACGAAACCGCCTCAATGAACTATTAAAAAAGATTTCTCAAAAAAATAACGAAAAAGAAATTGGTCAGATAAAACAAATAATTATTGATAAAAAAGATGAAAAAAATATGTATTGATATACAGATAATATGAAACAAATAACAATAGAATCAGATTCTAATAATAATATATGAGATAGTATTAATGTAAAAATAACTAAGGCTGTTGCATTTAAATTGTATTGAGAATTAATTTAAAATACATAAAAATCAAAAAAAGATTTGGCAGAGACTACCAAATCTATAAAACAAGTCGGAACGACCCGATTCGAACAGGCAACCTACTGAATGAAAATCAGTTGTTCAACCAACTAAACTGCGCTCCGATTTGATGATCTTATATGTTTTTTATCTTAAATATCAATATTATTTTAGAATTTATATAAATTAGCATCATATAATTATTTTATATTATTATTATTTACTTTATGGGATATCTTCCAAGTTGATTTACAGAATATAGTCCATCAGAACAAGCTATATTTGACAGAATAAAAACTATTATTGAAGCAGAATATCAATCTTTTTGATATTATCATATTTATACACCAGCAGTTGAATCAAACAAAGTATTACTGGCAAAATCTGGACAGGAAACAAGCAAACAAATATTTTGATTATATGGATTAGCCCAAGGATGAGACGATTTAAAAGATTATTCTCTACATTTTGACCTAACAATACCATTTGCAAGATATATTTTGGATCATGAACAAGAAATTGTTTTTCCTTTCAAACGTTATCAAATTCAGCCAGTTTGGAGGGGGGAGAGAGCACAAAGAGGAAGATTTAGAGAATTTTGGCAATGTGATATCGATACGGTTTGGCGTGGAGATTCTAGCAGTTCTATGATTTTTTATGATGCAGAGACATTAATAGTTATAGCAAATATTTTTGATAAAATTAGAAAAGATAAAAAATTATGAAAAGTAACAATTCATTACAATGATAGAAAATTTCTTTCAAAATTATTGGATCATTATATAAATAAATCAGAATTATATGCCCTTTTTGATAAGTATTACAAAATGGGAAAAGAAAAATTTGATCAAGAATTAGTAACTTTAGTAGGGGAGCAAGAAGCACAAAAAATCAAACAACAACTAATCAACCCAGAAAAAAATCCAGAACTTCTGGAATTAGAATGATATCTTTCAAAATTAAATACACAAAAATTACCTATCATATTCGATCCATTTATTACCAGATGATTAGATTATTATACCGGTATGGTCTATGAAACATTTTTTGATGATGATATGGCACTTGGGAGTATTAGTTCTTGATGAAGATATGAAAACCTCACAACATATATAGATCCCAAAAGAAATTTTTCTGGTGTTGGTGGAAGTATTTGAATTTCTAGACTTATAAGTATGATTTTGGAAAAATGAGAGTGATCTTTGCAATCGAAAACAAATTATCTTTGTCTACATTTTAGCGAAACATTAGAAGATATTACTATTATAGCAAATCAATTAAGAGAAAAATGAAATAATGTTGAAATATATCCCAACGCAGACAAACTTGGAAAACAATTTACTTACGCAGATAAAAAATGAATACCATATGTGGTAATTCTAGGTGAATGAGAAAAATCAGAAAATATATATAAAATAAAAAATATGGAAACTTGAGAAGAAATTCGTATAAATCTATAAAATAATGATATACACTTTAAACTATAAATATATTACACATGTCTCTCCTCCAATTCATTATTATCATAGCTGCGATAGTATTCATACTATTTGGTAATGATCTATATAAACGCAAAAAAATGAATATACTACATTTCATTGTCTTTTTATGAGGTGGTACAGCTATTATTCTTTTTACATTTAATCCAGTATTATTAGATAATTTTGGTGAAATTTTTTGAGTTGCTAGATGAGCTGATGTTCTAGTATATATTGCCATAACTTTCTTATTTTATTTAATAATAAGTATTATAAACAAACAAATAAAAATTGACATCAAACAAACAAAAATATTAAGATATATTGCAATAAACGAAAGAAAATGAGATATAAAACCAAATACAGAAGTAGTTTTAATAATGCCATGTTACAAAAATCATGCCACTGTTGAATTTGTAAAAAACATATTGAATAAATGATATGGTATAGTATTTATCGATGATGGCTACAATAGTAAATTGTTAATAACAGGTTTATATAAATTAATTGAAGATTGAAATAATTTAGTAGTAATATCACATCCTTTCAATATGTGACAATGAGCAGCAATTCAAACTGGTCAAGAATATATATTTAATAAGACAGATGTTAAATACATTACGCATTTTGATAGTGATTGACAACACAATATTGACGACATACCCAAATTTTTACATGAATTTAAAAAAAATTCTAAACTTGAAATTGTAGTATGATCAAGGTTTATCTGAAATGAAACAAAAATGTGATCACGAAGAAAATTTAATAAAAAACTTCAATTATTATTCACTCACATATTTATTTGACTTAGATTAACAGACACACATAATGGATTCAGAATGTTAAAATACGATACAATACCTAAGATAAACATAACTTTAAACGATTATTCTCATGCATCAGAGATAGAAATGATAATAAAACAAAATAAATTATTACGAAAGGAAGTTCCAGTAAATATTATTTATGATGATACTATTAATCAACAATGACAACCTTTATCAAACGCAATTAATATAGCAAAGAGAATTTTATATAGATTGTTTTTCTTTAGATAATAAAAATATTTTTTTAGATAATTTATTGCATTTCATAAGTTATTACATATAAGTCTACAAGAG
>CAZPFR010000020.1:0-16444 GCA_964586005.1 uncultured Candidatus Peribacteria bacterium
GATTTTGATCAGTTGTTTGCGTTGGTGCAAAATGGTGATTGGAAAAACTATATAAATGAATGACAAAATATTGTTGTAACTGTTCATACAAAATGATCGAAATTGGAAAGTACCAGAACTATTCAAGCAATTACCAATAAAGCTATTTTCAAACAAATTTCTCCTGATTCAAAATGGATTATAGATCCAAAGAAAGAAACAGTAGAAATTTTTGTCATGATACTCAATAACCAAGCTTCGATCTTTATTAATTCCTCTTGAGCACCTTTGCATCAAAGAGGTTATAGAAAACAAACTGGAGAGGCACCGATTAAAGAGAATTTGGCGGCCGCGCTGGTGGTGCTGAGTAATCGAAAATATGGCAGTCCCTTTTGGGACCCGTTTTGCGGCTCGTGAACTCTGGGAATAGAGGCAGCTCTGCTTGCGAGAAATATTGCTCCTGGCCTTTGAAGACCATTTGCATTTCAAACATGGAAAACCTACGATAACAAAATATTTGAAAATATTGTAGCCGATGCAAAAAACAAACAATTTACCGATAAAAAATATCAGATTTTTTGTAGCGATGTTGATGAAAAAATACTACAAATAGCCAAAGAAAATGCCGATAATGCAAGAGTAGCGGATACGATAGTCTTTGATCAATATGATATCATCAATCCTCTGTTACCCCACGATATCAAACCATTAACTATTGTCTGTAATCCTCCATATGGAAAAAGATTGACTAATGATGATCTCAAAAATATGTATACTCACCTAATTTCTCATATCTGACAAAGTGTTTGAGGTGGTTTTATAACCTCATGGAAAGAAGTTGAGTCTTTGGTCTCAAAAGATTGGAGAAAGAAAAAACTTTTCAATTGAGCTGATGAATGTATGTTTTATTTTAAATAAATATCTATGAAACTTTATCTCTTTGGTTGAGCTGAACTTGATAAAAATCATCATGTGCCTCAACTCAAACTTATAGAACAAATAATTCACGAAATATGACCAAAACAGGTGTTGCATATTCCTTTTGCCAGATCACCAGAAACTGAAAAAGATCGGTGAGATGATCGATTTATCAAAGATGTTGATCTTCATGCTATTGAATATCTCAATGCTAAAAATCAATCTGATATTGATAAAGCTAATAATCCTTTAGTAGTTATTACTTGATGATGAAATAACCTTTATTTATTGGAATCTATCAAAAATAATCCTAAACTTTTATCGCTCGTACTCAATGCTGAATTTCTTATCTGAGAATCTGCAGGAAGTATGATTTTGTGAGAATATTTGAGAGTTAAACCAGAATGAAAAGATCCAGAACTTATTAAATGATTAGGAATTCTCAAAGATACTATTATCGAACCTCATTATACAGAAAGAAACAGACACCAATTATTGGAAGAAGAAATACATACAATCTGACTTTCTTTTGGAATTGGTATAGATTGCGTGACTGCTATAGTTTTTGATAGCAAAGATTTTTTGAACAAATATACAACTATAGGTAATGGATTAGTAGAAATCAAAACTAAAAAAGAAAAAATAGTGATAGTAGATGAACATGACACTATTCTTGATTATAAATATAGATGAACAGAACATACAAATGATTGGTATCGTGTATCAGCTTTACGAATAACCAATAGTCACTGAGAGATTCTTCTTGCTAAACGTCACCCTTCCAAAAAGCATAACCCAAACAAACGATGACCAGCGGTAGCAGGAACAGTCGAATATTGAGAAACTTATGAAGATAATATCATCAAAGAAGCTGAAGAAGAATTATGACTCAAAGATATTAAACTAGAACTTTGACCGAAAACCAAAAATATGAAAAACTTTTTTCATTTCGTACAACGATACACTCTTTGTTGTGATAAAAACATTTCCGAATTTACTATCAAAGCAAATGAAGTATCTGAAATTAATTGGTTTAGTCCTCAACAATTAGAACAACTCTTAAAAACAAATTCTGAAGATTTTTTACCAGAATTTAATTTATATTATGAGTTATTTAAAAAATAATTACTATTTTTTATGAACTACGAACAATTTTCTCATACGATCAATGACAAAGAAAAAAATATTTTTCTTGTAGATATGACTCAAGAAGTTGAGCATTTTTTCTCTACATTGGCACAAAGAGGAGTTGGAAAATATCTAAGACAAGGAAAAAGAATCGGGATTATTGTAAACAAAAAAGGATTTTCTAGTGGAATTATCTGTCGCGATTGCTGATTTGTGCCTCAGTGTACAAGATGTTCCATAGGTATTAGTTATCATAAATTGGAAAATGGAGATCAAATAGGTCTTTGTCATATTTGCAAAGCTCAATATAATTTACCTCAAACATGTGATCATTGCCACGGAAAAAATATCAAATGATACGGTATGTGAACTCAAAAACTTGCAGAATATCTTCAACAAGAATTTGGTGCCAAAACATTAATTATAGAATCTGAAAAAGCAAACTCTGCAAACAAAATTGAAAAAATCAAACAAGAACTCCATCAGAATCCTATTTTGATATGAACATCACTTTTGACAACTGCTATTCCTGATTATCCATTGGACTTGGTAATATTTCTTAATGCGGATATGGGGCTTACTATTCCCGATTATAATGTGGCAGAGAAAAATTTTAATCTGCTTTACTATACGTTTTTGCATCATAGCAACGCTCAATTTATTATACAAACATTTAATCCCGAACAATATAGTATTCGTCGAGCTTGTAAACTTGATAAAAAAGGTTTTTGGGAAGAAGAACATATATTTAGAAAAGAACATAATTATCCACCATTTACTGATCTTTGTATTCTTCTTTACAAAAACGAGATAGAGGAAAAAGTTTTTAGCAAAGTAGATAAACTCTACAAAGAACTCCTCTATCTCAAAGAAAAATATCAGTTATCAGATTTGGAAATTTATACGACTCCCCCTTTGATTTATAAGATTTTTGGGAAATATAGATATAACATTATTCTCAAAGGCAAAGATCTCAAGAATTTTATGGATATTGTTTTTACCAAGCTCAATTTGATTGGTAGAAATTTCAAAGTGGATTGGAAAGCAGAAACTATTGTTTAAAAAAAAGCCAGACATCCGAAAACGGAGCCTGGCAAAAATGAAATAATTATTGATTTTTATTAAGCCTCTTGTAATTGTATTTCTTCTATTCGGGCATCTTGCCCAAAATGATTGGACAGAATAGTCGAAATTGTGTGTTCGGGAATAACCAGTAAACTTTTTAGTACACCATCATCTTTTTTGAAAAACTTCACCTTCGCGGGGTACTTATCTACCATCACAATATTCCCTTGATCGAGAGATTCGTGAATTGCTGTTGATAACGAGGTACCTTGAGCCTTTTGCCATGATAAATTACTCATTTGATCATCTGATCCATTTAATACAACGTAGATATTCATAAGCCTGTGATTTAATTGTTTGTTTTTATTAATATAACGACATTCTTATACATAATTACCAAACAAAGTCAAATCAAATTTTACAAAAAATCTGTTTGGTTTTTGTTCTTTTGTTGCTTTTGAGTATAATTAGATTGAATATTTTACCTTCATTACTTAGATATGAATACTATTCAAGACGTTATTTTTGATACTAATTATACACAACAAATCCCCAATTGAGGAAAACCTTTGTATACACTATTGCCTGAAAATACAAAGAAAAAGCAGGGAGTATTTGATAAATTTTTTGCTATGCTTTTTCCTAGTGCAGCAGGTCCAAAATCACCTGCTTCATCAATTCCTACCGTCCAAGAAAATAGTTCTATCAAAGATAAAGAACTCAAAGAACAAGTAAAATATCTCTTGGAACTTCCTGATGAGCAATATAGTGATGGTAAACTTACCAGTAAACTCAGACAATATATTCTAGAAGTTGAAAAACAATATACCTCTGTAATCAATGATTATAAATCACATATAGCTCCTTCGTTTTGGGAACATAAACCTACGTATTTTAATATTTCTGGATTATTAGGAAAAACATATTATGTTCAAAGTTATCCTTCTTATATTGATGCTCTTTGGACAAGAGATCTTCTTAATTTTCATGCAAAATGGGATATGAGTCGGTTTATTTATCCAGAAGATGACTGAGCTATACAATCTATGCTCAAAACAAGAGCAACTCAGCTCAAAGCTGAAATCAAAGATGCTATTGAAAAAGGAATCACTTTGGATACTGAAGTAGAACAACAATACAAAGATGTTGAAATGATTAGAGAAAAACTCACTACTCGTGAAGAGAGATATTTTGAAACCTCTTATTATCTCAATGTATATGACGAAAAAGAAGATAAACTCAAAGAAGAAGGTAAAAAAATAGAACAAAAAATATCGTGATATGGAATTAGAATGAAAAATGCGATTCAAAGAATGGATGAAGGATTTACGAGTACATTGCCATTGTGTATTGATGATTTGGGTATTACGAGAAGTAGTGTTACTTCTTCGTTAGCAGGAAGTTTTCCTTTTATATCCAATGATATGATTAGTGAAACCTGAATTTTGTATGGAATTAATCAACATACTTGATGATTGGTTATTTTTGATAGATTCAATTCAAAACTTCCAAATATGAATAGTTGTGTATTGGCGACATCTGGAGCCGGTAAATCTTTTACCGTAAAACTTGAAGTATTAAGATATCTTCTCAATGGAATAGATATTATGATTATAGATCCGGAAAATGAATATAAAGCTCTTGCTGAACAAGTATGAGGAACCTATATAAATATAGCTACCAGTTCTCAACAATTTATCAATCCTTTTGATATTCCCCCTCAAATAAATGATATTGAATATGGAAAGTGAGACCTTTTGAGAAGTCAGATTATGAGTCTTATTTGATTAGTTAAACTTCTTATTTGAGATCTATCTACAGAAGAAGAAGCTTTATTAGATAAAGCTATACAAAGTACCTATAATCTCAAATGATTTTCTATGGATGCTTTGTCTTATGAAGGTAAACAACCTCCTTTAATGGAAGATTTGATGAATATTCTTGATGGAATGGAATGATGAGAAAAAATAGCTCTAAAACTTAGTAAATATGTCTCAGGAACATTTTGAAAACTCTTTAATAATTACACTAATGTAGATATCAATAATGCTATTACTGTATTTAGTATTAGAGATCTTGAAGATGTTCTCAAAACTCCTGCAATGTTTAATGTACTAAATTTTATTTGGACAAAAGTTAGAGCTCAAAAGAAAAAAAGATTACTCGTTTGTGATGAAGCGTGGATTATGCTCAAGCATGAAACTTCTGCTGAATTTTTGTTTTGACTTATCAAGAGAGCTAGAAAATACTGATTGGGTATCACTACTATATCTCAAGATATCGAAGATTTTGTAAGAAGTAAATATGGAAAACCAATTATATCAAACTCCTCTCTCCAAATTTTGCTAAAACAATCTACAACATCTATCAAATCTCTTGTAAGTCTTCTTTGATTATCTGAAGCAGAACAAAGAATGTTGGTGTCTTGTTGAATAGGAGAATGACTTATTTTTGCATGACAACAACATGTTGGTGTAAAAATACTCGCATCTCCTTCAGAAAAAAGCTTTATCACTACTGATGTTCAATAATTTATACATTATAATTACACGTTATGGACGAAAACAAAAAACAACAACATAGTTCTCAATCTTTGAAAATTCAATTAAGTTTAGCTTCTTTGATGTTTTTTTCTCCGCTTGTTGTTTTTATGCTCAGAAATTCGTCATTTAATATTCAGGAATCTGATCGCAAATTCGTTAAATGATATGTTTCTTTGGGTTGGATTAATCTTTCTCTCTTACTTTTATCCTTATGTACTGGTATTTTTTCGTATTTTTATGAGATAACAGCACTTAGTGTTCTTTATACTATTTTTGTTAACTTATTGATTATTATTCTTATTACATGAACAATAGGAGCTATTACAGAGACACAAATTCTTTCGTGATTTTCTTTTGAATCATGATATACAACAGATTCTTCTGTTTATGATAAAAAATTAATAATTCTGAATTATATTCCTTTGTATAATATTTATTCTTGGTATAAACAACATAATTTTGATAATCCTGATTATATTTTGAAAGAAAGTATTCTTTTTTGGATGATATTCTTTTTATCGTATTTTTTGCCTATTCCTGGAATTTCTCTTTTGATATTGATCCTTATCTTGGTAAGAATTGTGACGTTATTGGCTAATATAAATATTATTCCTCAATCTTGGTCCAACATTATTTCATGATTATTTTACAAAAATCCCGAAGAAATTTTTTGATATATTTTGACTTTTTTCTGAATAATTTTCCATGGACAATTTTCTTGGAAAGCTATTAGTAGCTTGATAGAAAAATATAAAAAAGAATACAGTTATCTCTATGATATCAAAAAATTTTGAACTATACAAGGACAATATTTCTTGTTATTAGTTAGTATTTTTGTTGTATTGCGACAGATAGATAGTTGAAATATTTCGTCATTAGTTATTATTCCTTTGTTGGCAATCGTATGTAGATATCTTATATTACTATTTGTTTGGTGACGCAGTCCAGCTTTACCGATATTTAGAGAAATCACAGCTCTTTTTACTTCTAAAAAAATCTAATGAGACAGTTTTTTACTAAAGCACTTTTTATTATATCATTTGTTTTGTGAGCTATTATTCCTAATACGCTTTTTGCTCAACAAGCGGATGGATCTTGTATAGTTGATGGTAATGAATATCCAGATGGATGGTCAAAAATATATTATTCAAGTATGACGAGTGAATATCCTGGTACGTGCAGTACTATAGCATCTACTTTCTCGTGTACTAATTGATCTTTTTTAGGTGATAAAAATGACTATCCTTACGAAACTTGTTTGGATGGAGTTCCTACAAATTGTACTATTTTGTGAACAACAGTTCCTCATTCATTAAGTGTTATTGGATATTCTCAAGAAGAAGTCTCTTACCCAAAAACGTGTGAGCAAGTTTCAGCTCCTTTGAAATGTAATAATGGTTTTGTTATTGGTAATCAAACGCTATTCAAATATCCAAATTGTGAAGTAACCTGATGATTGGTTGATGGACTTGATCTTATTTTATCTATTTCTTATGTTTGAAGCTCCAATTCTTTTGCTCAATATGCAAGTCCTGCATTGCAAATAACTATAACAAACCGATGAACTAGCATAATAAATGCTGCAACTATTGCTTCTTGATTTTTGACTTGTAGTCGAACTACTTCTGATGGACAAAATATAGGTATCTATGAATCTAGACCGTTGGAACAACTTACCATAAATCCATGAACTTCACTAAAACGTAGTATTGTTCTAAAAGATATTATTACTCAGTCTTTGTGAGATAAAAATATTTCTTGTGAAATTAAAGTTCAAAATTGAGAAACCAATAGTGATAATAATAAACGATCGTGAAGTATCTCAGTTATAAAATCTTCAAGATTTGATATTGCTATGGATAGATCAATCAAAGATATTAAACAGAATTTGGATGCTCCTGAAATATTAGGTGAAGCATGAATAAATCCATGAGCTGAATCTTTAAAAAATTTCCTTATCAAGAAGGTAATGGATGTTGCCGTTCCACTGATTATTACTTTGGGAATTTTAATCGCTATTTTATGATTTTATAAATTACTTTTTTCTAGTGAAGAAAAGGCAATCGGTGAATGAGTAAAATACATCAGTTATTGACTAATCTGAATAGTGCTTATTATGAGTGCTAAATTTATAGCAAATACGTTATATACAGATGTTTTTAATACGGGTATCCTGTGATATGGAAGTGTTGAATGATATCAGATGGCCCAAAAACTGTATGAAAATCTATTATTCCCCTTTATAAAAATGGCAATGTATATTGTTCTTGGGGTTTTGTTTGTTATTTTATTGTCTCGTACTATTTCCTTTGTATTTGGATCTGATGAAGATACAAGAAAAAAATCATGAACTATTATTGTTTGGAATGTACTTGGAATGATTATTATTATCGGGGCAAAACAAGTAATAGAATTTATTTATTGAAAACAAGCAGATGTAGTAAAAGCAGTTAGTAATCTTTGAGAAATTGGAACAGGAATTCTTGCCAATAAAAATCTGCCTCTTATCTATGAAATTGTTAACTGGGCAATGGGATTGGCTGCATTAGTTATTTTGATTATGGTTTTGGTACAAGCTTTCCAATTACTTATTAAACCAGATAGTCCTGATTCTATGAAAAAAATTAAAAATAGTTTACTCTATATTTTTATTGGTATTGTGATTATAGGAACGTGATATATTATTACCAACTTCTTGATTATCAACTAATATTTTCAATTGATTTTATAAAGAAAAAACGTATGCTATACTCGTATACGTTTTTATTTTTTTGCACATTATTTGATGCGTACAGTACTTATTATTGTTTTAATTCTTTCAGGAATTGTTTTTATTGGTTCAGCTCTGTTGATGTCTCCTAAATGATGAATTGGTATGGGAATAGGATGAGTTGCAGGTTGAAATGAATATGGTAGCAAAAAATCCTTAGAAGGAAAAGTTAAAAAAGTTGCTACAATATCTGCTATTATATTTGGAGTTTCCGCATTACTTTTACCTTATAGTAAATAAGGAATGTTTTGACAAAAATCAGATAGTATAAGAAGATTTTTAAGATATGCGTTCTTTGTATCGTTTATATTATGGATTATCACTAGCATATTTATTGTTTATAAATATGTATGGTTTTCTTCTGATACTATAAACAAAAAATGATGAACTTTTGTAGAATGAATTTTTGATAGTACATCTTATCTTCCTTATCTTCGTAATGATTTACAAAGTCATTTTTATCAATGACTTCTTTTTGATAGTTGTCTCAGTTACAGTGTTTCTTCATCAGGAATTCATTTTACTGATGACCTTTGTTCTGTTTCTACCAAAGATGATAAAACATTTGTTATTACTTTCAACAAAGGAAAAATACGATCTGATTGAACCCCTGTTTCATTGGATGATATCTTATTTACCTATCAAGATATTATTGTAAGTAACAAACGATCAATAAAAAACTTGGCTTTATATAAAGATATTATCATAACAAAAGAATCAGATTCTTCTTTGAAAGTTGTTTTTCCTATAAAGTCTATAGATAATAAAATATTTTTTACTCAATATATTCTTCCTAGTCATATTCTCAAAAATTTCGATTTTCAAAATTATAGAGAAATATTTTCTCTGCAACCAGTATATACAAATTGTGCAAATATAGTTTCTCAAAATACAGATCAATATAGTCTGATCTTCAATCTTGTTAATTGTACTGATACTAATTTAAATTTTTATCAAATTAAAAATCATACTTCATTTGATACTTTTGCTACTGCTCTTTACGAAAAAAAATGATCTATAGTAGATACCTATATATCAGATCAGTCATTTTCATGATATACTCAATACAATTTACAGACCAATAAGATTATTACATTATTTTTTAATACCAACTCCGAAAGGCTTCGTGTAAGAACAAGGAGAGCTCTTGGATGATTTATTAAACGTAATTTTTATAGTACGTGATATGAAAAATATTTGATCAAAAATAATGATTGATTATTTGATACATTTCTTTCCACAGGTACTAATATAAAAGATTTCTTAACTTTATGATCTACTACTGATACAGTTCTCAAAAAAGACCTTACTGATAGTTGAGTAAAACCTTTTTCTGGAAATCTTTCTGTGAATACTGAAAATCAAAAATTTGTTTTTTATACAGAATCCAATATTTCAAAGGCAAAAATTAATGTACAACTCAATACTTCGTACAACAAAATAGCTATTGAATATAATAAAAAGGAATATCCATGATCTTTGGTAAATAAAAAAGCGGAATTTACTATAGGTTCGTATAACAAAACATTTTCTACTTGATTAAATAAATATACTATTGTGTGATGGGTCAAAAACCAAAAGACAACTATAGCAACAATTGATATTTACAATATAGCTCCAGAAGAATCAACTACTACCTCTTGAACAAACAATGGTACTATTTCTATTGTTTATTATGATAATAAAATATATGACCCTATTATCAACAACCTACAAACACTTTTTGAGCAAAATAATATAAAAGAATACTTCTCTTTTGAACCTATATCTTCTTTGGAAGAATTTGAGGGAAAACTTCTTTTGAATGATTATGATATTATTATCAATACTATAGATATGTGATTGAGAAGAGATATTACAAAATTATTTTCTACCGATAGTAGTATCAAAAATCCTTCTCAATACCAAAATACAAGACTAATATCATTGCTCCAACAATATACAAAAACACCTGATAATAGAGTTCTCAAAGAAATAAATGATATTTATTCCAAGGATATGCCTTTTGTTATTCTTTGAAAAGAATTCATACCACTTCAAATCAAATCTTCAATACGAGAAAAAATTTCTCTTCAACAAAATATTGCATGAGAATTATCTGAATATAACCGAAGAGATATTTTTTATAATAAAATTCAGCTCGTAAATACAGTACATATTGATTGAAAAAAAGTTTGGGATCAAAACAATTTTTCTCTTTTTATCAAGGAAGCTCTTGGATTACGTCATAAAGATCAAACACTTACACCAACTCAAGAAGACGCAGAACTTATCGATATTCTAAATTCAGATTAATATATTTTGTACTTTATACAACCATTATGATAGATATTGTTCAAATATTTCAACTTGTTATTATTCTTGCTGTTTCTCTAGGTTTGCATGAATATGCACATGCATATGTTTCCTATAGACTTGGGGATCCTACTCCAAAATTACAAGGGAGACTTACTCCAAATCCATTGAAACATATAGATCCTATATGATTTTTGATGATTTTTCTTATTCATTTTTGATGGGGAAAACCTGTTCAAATCAATCCTATGTATTACAAGAATCCTCGTACATGAGAGTTATTTGTTGCTTTGGCATGACCAGCTACCAATCTTGTTTTGGCTTTTTTTGGGGTTTTGTTTCTTGTGATAAGTTCTAAGTTTACCTGAAGTGGAATTAATGCTATTCTCAATCCTAATGATATTTTCTTTTCTTTTTGGACTCAGTTTTCTTTTATAAATATTGCTTTAGCTATTTTCAATCTTATACCATTACCTCCTCTAGATTGATTTAGACTTATCAAAATGATTTCTTGGAAAGTTTGAGCATTTGTTGAAAAATATACTCTTTATATTTCAATATTATTTTTAATTCTGATTCTTTGACCAGGTAGTGGTCTTATTGGTGGATTTCTTACGCAAGTAAGTTCTATTATTTTTAATATTATATTTATGATAATAGGGCAAGTTTTTTATTAACGATATCTTAGATATATAATTTTATTTTTAACATTACTTTTTGCCATTACCGCAAAAAGTAATCAAAAAAGTCTAGGCCTCACAATCCGCCATGTTTGTTCGGCCATTGGTTTACTTAGTCAACGTTATGATTTCCAGCTATTCATTGGGTAATGATTGTAAAAAAATAATTTTTAAACTTTCATATATAAGAATGTTAGATAAATTACAAACTATTGAAAAAAAATATCTTCAATTACAGGAACAATCTATGGATCCTTCCGCTATGAATGATATGAAAAGATATATCAGCATAAATAAAGAACTATCAAATCTCAAAGAAATCTATGATCTTGCTGTTGCTTATAGAAAGTACCATACTCAAGTAGATGAAGCAAAAGATATTCTTGCCAACGAAACTGATGAGGATATGGTATCTATGGCAAAAGAAGAATTAGCAGAAGCTGAACATCACATTGAAGATCTTGAACAACGTATTAAGATTGCTCTTTTACCAAAAGATCCTAATGATGATAAAAATATTTATCTAGAGATTAGACCAGCTGCATGATGAGATGAAGCATGACTTTTTGCTGCGGAATTATTGAAAATGTATCTGTGATATGCCAATAAAAAATGATGGAAAGCAGAAATAGTTGATCAGCAATTATCTGATATCTGAGGTGTCAAAGATGTGACCGTTAAAATTTCTTGAGATCGTATATATTCTCTTATGAAATTTGAAAGTTGAGTACATAGAGTACAAAGAATTCCAGATACTGAATCCCAAGGAAGAGTACATACTTCAACAGTTACTGTCGCTATTATGCCAGAAGTTGAAGATGTAGATATTGTTATTGATCCAAAAGATATTGAAATGGATACCTATGCAGCTTCGTCTGCTGGTTGACAAAATGCAAACAAAAACCAAACTGGAGTTAGAATTCATCATAAACCAAGTTGATTAATTGTTAATATCTGAGATAGTAAATCACAACTTCAAAATAAAGAAAGAGCCTTTGAAATATTAAAATCTAGACTCTACCAAATTGAATTAGATAAAAAAATGGAACAAGAAAAAAATCTTAGAGGAAATCAGATTTGAACTTGAGATAGATCAGAAAAAATAAGAACCTATAATTTTCCTCAGGATAGAATTACTGATCACCGTATTCATGAATCTTGGTCAAATATTCCTGTGATATTAACTTGAGATCTTGATGATATTATGGAAAAAATGGTTCTTGAAAATCAGACGAGACTTCTTCAAGAGACAATGTCGGAAAATTAATTATCTTTTGTTATATTTTTCTATATATGATATAATTTCTTGTTGTGTTGAAAAATATTGTATTTTCACGAGTTTATATGACATAAATCATTTGTCTGTTTTGTAAATTTTGTATTCTTTACTATTACTAGCAGCATATACTACTGGAGTTCGTGTGGTATCTACCTTATGATCCCAAACTTCTATAGCTGGATTTCATTTTGAGATAAAATTTGTTAGTCAATCTTTTGTAGTAAAAACTTTTTTTGTATTCATAGTTGGAGAATAAAATTCTCATCCAGATTCTACAATTTCATATACTTTTCCATTTGGTGCAACAAACATATTTTCTCCTATATCGGCAGTATCTTGTGATCGATCATATACTGATACATTACAATCTCATGGGTTTTTACTATCGATAAACATCATTATATTGGTGCGTGTGGCAAAATATTGTCTAATTTTGAATACAGGTGAGGTATATCCTTTATCTTTTTCGTAGATGATTGGATATTTTTTACAATTAGGTGCAATATGAACAGAATCACTTTCTAAATCTTTATCTTTTACATATTTTTCTGCCAAAGACTCAAGATATGCTAAATTACAATCATAGTTAAAATCTTGCATATCTTTTATCATACTTTTCATAGTTACCAATAATGTTGTCATTTTTGTTGTTGTTCAGTACTCTGCAACTAAACCAGAAAACACTGACTCTATAGATGCTTTTTCTTCTTGAGTTAACGAACAAACATCGGGTTGTTTTGGTTTTGTTCTTATGGTAAATTCTCCTGTAAGAGAACCTACAGTAATGATTGATTTTACTATTGTATCATATTCTGTAGAAGAAAATAATTCTATTTTAAGATTATCACCATTATTAACCACTGATTGACTTCCAACTAAAGTATTATTAAGATATAATATTCCTGTAGATAGAGATAACATTGTTGGTGAAGATAATCAAGCAATACTAAATATACTGGATTGGTAAAGTGTTTTTAGATTTGCATTTACAATATTACTAATTCATGGAAAAAATACCGCTCAAGTAAATCATCCCAATAATATTTGTCCGGGTAGATTTTGTGATGAAATATCTCCAAGTCATCATCAATATTTATCAAATAATCTTCCTTGAAAATAATTATTTTGAAATACTAATGTTCATCAATTTAGATCTTGGACACCATTGAGAATATTTTCTACAGCAGAATAACGTAAACCTGCAAATAGTGAATATTGCAATCCTAGTTGATTATGAGTAATTTGTCCTATGACAAAATGATTTTGTATTCATGCACCTGAACAATTTGTATATATTCCTCCTTCTACCAACATACTATTATACGATCAATCTATTTCTTTTAATTTTTGTAGTGTGGTTTCATCTAATGGCCAAAGTTTTGCTCATCTTATAGGATTATAATACATTCATTGAAGTTGTTTTGTACATGCTATTGTTGTTCAAGAAAGAGATATTGTTTCTGGAGTACTTAAAGTAGTTCGTCATGATCGAGCAATTATTCATGTAAGACTATTTCCTCCATATTGAAAATTAATACTTGTCGTATTATTATATTGAGAAATAAATGAATTAAACGGAAAAAATATAGTACTCTGTTGAGCATTAGAACCAAACATATTTACAATAACTCCTATCCCAAAAATCAATCCCAATGCTATATGAAAAACATGATTATGGAATATATATTTTTTTAGATGTTTATGTATATTTCTTTTCATATTACTGTAATATCTGAAGTAAATCCTTCATTATAAGTATATTCTGAAATATATAAAAATACAAAAAAAAAAGTCTGATTTGTTTTCTTTGTGTTGACAAATTTATTTTTTATTATAGAAAAACCCCACATTCTCGTGAGGTTTTCTTTTATGTAATAATATTTTAATCTTCATCCATTTTCTTCACTTTTCCTGCTCTTTCTTCCATAATTTTCTTTGCAACTCCTTCAGGAACTTTTTCATAATTAGCAAATTGCATACTTGATTGAGCTCTTCCTTGTGTATTTGATCTAAGATCTGTTGTATATCCGAACATTTCTGACAAAGGAACTTTTGCTCTAACTACGGCTCCATTTCCTCTTTTATCTTGTCATTGTATCATACCTCTTCTTGAACTAAGATCTCCCATTACTGTACCAACATATTCTTCTGGAGTAACAACTTCAACATCCATAATAGGCTCTAGAATTACTGGACCAGCTTTCATAAATGCATCTTTTACCGCTTTATATGTAGCAACTTTAAATGCTATTTCTGAAGAATCCACATCATGATAAGATCCATCATAAGGACAAACTCTTACATTGATAATAGGATATCCTGCTAAGATTCCTTGTGCAACAGTTTCTTTTGCTCCCTTATCAATAGCAGGGATAAATTCTTTAGGAATTCTTCCTCCAGAAACTTCATCTTTGAATTCATAATCTTTTTCTTCAGTCCTTTCAAGTCTAAGTAATACGTGTCCGTATTGACCTCTACCTCCAGATTGTTTTTTGAATAATCATTCTCCTTCAGCTGTTTTGGTGATTGTTTCTCTGTATGCTACTTGAGGTTTTCCTGTGATAACTTCTACTTTATGTTCTCTTTTGAGTCTATCTACGATAATTTCCAAATGTAACTCTCCCATACCAGCGATAATTGTTTGATTACTTTCGGCATCTGTATAATATTTGAAAGATGGGTCTTCATAAGCTAATTTACTAAGAGCTAATCACATTTTTTCTTGATCAGCTTTTGATTTTGGTTCAATAGCAATATCGATAACTGGTTCTGGAAATGTCATTTTTTCCAGGATTACTGGTTTACTTGGATCACAGAGTGTATTTCCTGTTCTTGTATCTTTGAGTCATAAAAACGCACAGATATGACCAGCATGAATTTCACTTATTTCTTCTCTTTTGTTGGCATGCATAAGCAAAAGTCTTCCTACTCTTTCTTTTTGTCCAGTAACAGGATTTAATAATGAATCTCCTGATTTAATAATACCAGAATATACTCTTACATATGTCAATGTACCAACAAATGGATCTGTTAATATTTTGAATGCAATAGCAGATACTGGTTCATCATCAGATGGTTTTCTTTCAATTATTTTATCTTCATCATCTACATCGTGACCTTTCATAGCTCCTCTATCAAGTGGATTTGGAAGGTAGTCAACCACTGCATCTAGCATAAGTTGAGCTCCTTTATTTCCAAGAGATGAACCACACATAATTGGATATAATTGGTTTGTTATTACTCCTTTTCTAATAGCTCTTTTAATGAGATCCATAGAGATTTCTTCTCATCAAAGAAATTTTTCAGCTAATTCATCGTCAAACATTGATACTTTATCGATCATAGCCTCTCTATATTCTTGGCATTTAGCAAGCATATCAGCTGGTATTTCATGCTCTTTTACATCAATTCCCATATTTCCTTCGAAAGTATACATTTTCATTTTCATTAAATCAATAATTGCTTTGAATTCATCTGCTTGCCCAACTGGTAATTGGATAACCACTCATTTATCTGTAATTCTTTCTTTTATTGAATCAACTGACATGTAAAAATCAGCTCCTAATTTATCCATTTTATTTACATAAATAAGTCTAGGAACTCCATATTTATCTGCTTGTCTTCGAACTGTTTCTGTTTGTGGTTCAACTCCTTGAGATCCGTCAAGTAAAGCAACAGCTCCATCAAGAACTCTAAGTGATCTTTCCACTTCAACTGTAAAATCTACGTGACCTGGAGTATCAATAATATTGATATGATGATTATTCCAAAAACATGCAGTTGTAGC
>CAZPFR010000021.1:0-15058 GCA_964586005.1 uncultured Candidatus Peribacteria bacterium
ACAACAAACACATTAGAAAATCAAAAAATATGACAATATTTATGAATAGTAACTTGAGAAGTTATAGTATGAGTAAATATCGTTAAAGATATTTTTGCATCTATTTCGGATATTTTTTGATGAAGAACTTCTGCTTATGAAAAGACATTAGAAGACGCGAGAGAAACAGCTTTGTATGAATTACAAGAAAAAGCAAAAAAACTATGAGCAGATGCTGTAATTGGTATAGATATAGATTATGAAACATTACGTACATGATCAATGTTAATGGTTTCCGCAACATGAACTGCAGTAAAATTTAGCCATAAATAAAAAAGATGTCTATTCTACCACAAAGTAAACGAGAAAAATGAGCGATATGAAAATTCATTATAATAATTATAAGTACATGATTTTTACTATATATAGCAGCAATTATAATAAGTATATTCCATTTTTAATGAAAATTACAATCATTTCATAAACAATTTGAATAATTATTTACCTCATTTTCCAAGAACTCTCTTTGTGATTTTAAGTTTTTTGATTACTGGTTCTAGTTCTTAAAAAGCCACTTCTTAAATTAGATTTGCTTTTTCTGTAATTCAATCAAGAAACTTTTTAAGTTCTAATATAGGGAAAGTGGAATACTAACAATTGCGACAATAATACCAGATTTATAATTTTTTAATAATTGATCTTTTAGAGAAGAAAACATTAGAGTACAGTAATTTATTTTATATAAAAGAAAGGAACATATACTTTTTTATAACAATTGCAACAAAAAAACCCTCACTTGTTTTCCAAGACAAAAAAATTATACACTATACACTTTAAAATATAAATGAAACATATGTGAAATATAGTTCTTATCTGAGCAGGTTGAACAGGGATGTCCGGAATTGCAGGAATACTACAAGAACTTGGATTTTCAAACATTGTTTGTATAGATAGCGTTGAAAGCCAACTCACTGATAATTTACAAAGAAAATGATTCAAAGTCATCATAGGACATGGCAATTATCAACCGAAAATTGATGATGCAATAATTTATTCAGAAGCAGCGGTAAATAGTCCAGAAGTACTTTTAGCAAGGAATCTGATTTCACAAGATAAAAAGATAATGCTAATTATGAATTATTTTCAATTTTTGTGAGAGATTTCCAAATATTTTACGACAATAGGAATAACAGGTACTAACTGAAAATCTTCAACAACAGCACTCACTATATATGGAGCAAAATCTCTTGAAAATTTTGGACTAGGAATACTTGGAGCTTTAGTACCAGATTTCAATAATCAAAGTTACCTCATAAATACAAATCACAAAGAAGAAATCAAAAATATTTTTACCAAAATTTTCACCGGAAAATCGCCAAAACATATAGATCACAAAAAATTATTATTCATTGTAGAAGCTTGTGAATACAAACGCCATTTTTTACACTTAGATTTGGACTTTGCAACTATCACAAATATTGAATATGACCATGCTGATTATTATAAAACATTTGATGATTATAAAAATGCATACAAAGAAATGCTAACAAAATTGAAATGAAAATGCTTCGTTCTCAAATGATTCTTAG
Source organism: uncultured Candidatus Peribacteria bacterium (assembly GCA_964586005.1). Lineage (GTDB taxonomy): Bacteria > Patescibacteriota > Gracilibacteria > Absconditabacterales > Absconditicoccaceae > UBA5124. The sequence goes on from CAZPFR010000021.1 coordinate 1,569, forward strand.
ACAAGAATCCAGAATTTAAATATTTTGAAAATATAGAAGAAAGTGAAGAAAGTGAAATTAATTTTGATTATATTTTTTGACCACATACAAACAAAAATGCATCGCTTACCATAGCTCTACTAAAAAGCATTATGAATAATAACGAAACAATTCGTCTATCTAAGTTCAAATGATTACGACGTCGCTTAGAATATTTGGGAGAAACAAGTAATGGAACAAAAATTTTTTCAGATTACGGACATATGGCTTCTTCAATAAAAATCTGACTAGAAGCAGTAAAACAGAAGTTTCCCAACAAAAAAATTACCGCAATTTTTCAACCACATCAAATTAATAGAATTTTTACTGGACGAGATGATTTTGTAAAAAGTTTTAAAGGGTACGATAAAATTCTGATTTACAATATTTATGCAGCTAGGGAAAATATCGCAGATTTTGATTTTTCAAAAAGAGGAGATAGTACTATTCACAACATACAAAAACTTTGAACTATTTTTGCAAAAGCTTGTAATGGAATATATACAGATCAACGATCAGATATTGAAAAAACAATCAACAAGAGTAATAATGACGAAATAATTATTGTTTTTTCAGCCGGAGATATTGATTATGAAATTCGTACTAAATTAACAATTAATACAACCTCAATTTAAGTTGATTTCGAGAAAAAAAAATATAATCTGATGAAAGAAATTTTTATATTATTGATAGTATATGAAAAAAATACTTATTGGAATATGTATATTTTCTTCGGTATTTCTTGTATGATGCCAAAAAGAATGATCAAATATATGAGAAATACAACCACAAACAATCACAGGAATACAATCTTTTGAAGATTGCAAAAACACTGGTTTTCCTATAATGGAAAGTATACCAAGACAATGTAATGATGGAATAACAACATTTACAGAAGACAGTCCTCAAAATATTTCTTGAGAAATACAAACATGATCAGAAGATATAGATCAACAAGCTGAAATATTAATAGACACCTGATCAACAGGAACTATTTTAGAAAATAACGAACAAGAAAATACTGATAATGATTCAGAAAGTATTAAAGAAAAGTTTAAGATGTTTTTGCAGAACAAAACACAGAAAACTCAAGTAAATGAACAAACTGAACCAATACAAAATATAGATCAACCAACAAATGAAAAAGTTACCGAAGATGATATAGAAAAATTAGAAAATATCATTGATAATATTATCAGCGAATAATTTATTTCTCCAAAAACAAAACTATGACATTTTTTATGGAAATATGCAAATGAATTTTCTTTTTTATCACTATGATAGTGTGATTATTTTTTTTAAGAGGGAAAGATATGATAAATCAGCAATCTTTTGTGATTATAAAAGAGATTTTAATGCCAGGTTACCTAATATTTTGTGGAATTATGTTAGGATATATTTTGGCACGCATAAGTATTGGATACAATGAACAAATTGAAAATGAAACAAAAATTTATACAAAGTATTTCTTAATATGAACAATAATATGAATTGTATTGGCAATTATTTATATTATTCTATAAAATGAAAAAATATACAATAATAATTTTAACAATATTCTGCGTATTACTGCTCAGTTGATGCGGAAAAAAAACCACACAAAATATTGATTTTGAAAGATATACCATCGTATTGAAAACTAAATATCAATACCAAGAAATCAAAAATACAACCACAAACGAAGAGTTAAATACAATAAAACAATTTATTCAAACAAACACTAGTTGATTTATAGGATCTATTTTGATTGGAAAAAACGAAGTAAATACATGAATAGATCTAAAAAAAATTTGAGAAAAAAATAAAAAAATAATACTCAAAAATATACCATGAACAAAAGAATCATCAAAAAATTTTTCTTTTACTTGTAGTTGAGAAAAATTATCAGGAATATTGCAAAAATTTAGTACAAAATGAACAAAGACAACAAAATATCTAAATCAAATATTTTTTATTCAAGACAACGAAATATACTGAATATCAACAATGACTGAAGATAAAAAAGAAAATAGTAATTTTAAAAACATATATAAAACAATCGAATGTTTACCAACTAAGTAGTTTTTACCTATAAACATAAACAATGGGATTTGACTTACCAACCACTTTAGAATGACTTGATCCAATAACAAACAACAATCAACAAATGCCAGTCACTACTAATTTTTCTACAAAACAAGATAAAAAGAATATATTTAATGAGCCATGAAATCTATCTGGACGACAGCTTGTAGGAAAAGCAATAATTGGATTAGTAATATGATGAGTTATTTCAGCATTATTATTTATTGTAACAACATTTATAGGTGGAATGCTATCATCTGCTCTAAATCAACAAACAGGAAACGCTATAAGTCCAAATCCTATGCTACCTATCATTTTATTATTTATAGGATTTTTGAGTACATTCATAGGAAATATTTCTGTAGCAGGAGTATATAATTTGTTCTTTTCAAAAAAATATTATGATGGAACAAAAACATTCTGATTATTATTATTAACAAATGGTTTGTTATTCTTTATATTGGCTCCTATGTATTTTATTTTTGCTAGTCAAGTGCAAGGTTTATTTTTGGTATTAGGTTTTCATATTATTTTTTCTGTATTTGTTTCAGCATGTCAAATAGAATTTACAGCAAATCCCAATTATTCTTGATCAGCTCTAATGGGTAATATAATATGATTTGCATGATCTTTTTTGGTATATAGTTTATTTTACAAAAGCTTTACATTAAGCGGTTGAGTTGAGACACAAACATATCTACTTATATTATTACCGCCAGTATTGGGATATACGCTCATTCCTTTTTGAGCATGAATATGGGAAAAATTATATTATAAAGCATATGAAATGTGAAATAATGCATTTTATCTTCCATCACCAAATGAAGTAAAAGAAAATAGAGAAGAAAAAAATCCCGAAGAAGAAATTAATATTGAAGAATAAAAATTTTAACAACAAATAGATAAATATGTATCTTTATCATCTGACTTCAGCAATAAAACTATTGTTAGGAATTGCTGTTATTATTATAACATATACAAACATTAATGTATACGAAGATCCAATAATAGGAATCTGATTGGCTTTTTTATGAATTTTTATAACTGCCCGATGAGGAAGTTTTTATGTATTTTTAGGTATAGAAAAGCTTCAAAAGCACAAGGAAATATGAATATTATCCTACAAAGAAAGTTATAAATTATCTCTACTTTTTTGAATATATACGATAATAAATTTTCTTTTGATAATTTTATGACGACGAAATAAGTTTTTGGGGATATTACTACTGGGAGGATTTATTTGGATCTATATAAGTTTATTTGCAAAATCGAAGAAAAATGAATAATTTACAAGAAAAAATAGAAGATAAATTAAAAACAATTTATGACCCAGAATTTCCAATGATAGATATTTTTACATTATGATTAATTTATAATGTGAATTGTAATGAAGAGGAAAAAAAAATAAACATCACAATGTCTTTCACAACTCCAGCATGTCCAATGGCTGAGACAATCCAAGAAATGATAAAAAATTGAATTCTGGAGATCACAGAAGACTTTTCAGTAAATATAGAAATAACGTTTGACCCTATGCGATCTCCATCAATGATCAGAGATGAGGATCTTAAAAAAATGTTTGATATAGAATAATTATAAATTAGATCATTTTAATAAATTTCAATATACACAACCATTCAAAAGACCTAATTTTTGAGATTCATTCCAATATATTTTTTTAACGGTAGTAGGAGTATAATTAACTTCCCATCAAAGTAACATACCCTTAAAAACTTGATATGTTTCACAAGATATTTTTGAAACTGGATTATTAGAAACGCCTATAATACGTTTTTCATATGCAGTTTTCCAATAAGGATAAAGAATATTTTTTGTAGAAACATAAGTAAATCTTGTATTAGTTTTTTTTGATAAAGGAATATCATATTTTTCCATAAGAAAACGTAATGCAGTAATCATAGATATTGTATCCGTATCATATATTCAAAGATCTTTTTTGAGAGAAATATTTTGATCTTCTAACTTTTCTCAAGAAGTATTTTTATCATCAGATACAAATACAGTATTAATTCCTGTTGCAAGTGATCATGTTGTGTCCAAAGCTACTCACGTAACAATTTCTCAAGTTTCTTGGAAAAGATATCAAGAATCAAAAAGTATAGCTTCAACAGATCATGAATCTACTATATGTCATTCTGAGACAAACAAATAAGGATCTTTATTATCTTTTGAAAAAGTGTTTTTGAACAAAGTTGAAGCTTTACCAGCATAATCATAGATCTGTGTTTTCAAAGGAATAAGTCATCAAACCATAATTGACCACATAAACACAATGAGAAAAACAACTACATATATTTTCGTATATAAAAGCTTAAAAAAACGAGAATATCATTGATTTTTAAAAATAAGATAAGAAAGAAAGAAGAAAAGAAAACCACCTAAAACTGACAACAATAATATAATAGGGAGTGCTCACGACAAAAAAATAAACAAAAAGAATCCAACAATAATACTAAGAAGAAAATGAAGAAAATACATAGAAAGATAAGATGATTTATGTTTTTTTTGTTTATAAGGATATTTAGCAAAATAAGGGGAATAACGAACACTTTCATTCGAAGAAGTAGTAGTAGAAACAGTTTCTTCAGTTTTTTTAGATTTTTTCTTAGTTGAAAGAAAATATATAGCAACAAACAAAAGGCAAGATAATAAATTAATTGCTGCTAACCAAAAAAATCTTGCATCATTCCAAAAAAATCATAAAAGAGCAATAAATCCGACTGCAAAATAAACAAGAAGAAACAAAATAAAAGAAATTGTCATGATATATTTAATTTATTTTATAAAAAATGTCAATTTTTTTTACCACCAATATCTGTCTTATACAAAACAAAAAGTTTTTTTCAAGTGAAAAATTTGAAAAAGCACTACTTTTTAGATATAATAAACAAAAGTTCTAATATCCGTTTTAACTTTACAAAACAATATGAAACAAGTAAAAAAAATTCTCTATATAGCAAGTGTTTTTATTATTTTATGAATATGTAGTGCTCAATTAGAAATTCCTGGAGAATCCACAATATACAACAATAATCAGGATCAATATCTAGATGCAAATGATATAGCAAATCCTATAAGAGATTGAGCGTATACTGCAATAAAAAGTCCAAATGAATCAATGGAAGTATGAGGTATTCAATGAAGTAATGAAAAAATTGAAGACCATCAAACTGCCAAAGACAAAACATTAAAAATAATTAAAAACTTAATAAATTATGCTTTATCATTACTTAGTCTTATAGCTCTAATTTACATGATTTACCATTGATTTATTATTTTGACAGCTGCTGGAGATGATGCAAAATACAAAGAATGACTAAAATGAATAAAATTTGCAGCAATTGCATTAATTGGAATCTGATTAAGTTGGATTATTATAACATCAATCTTTTGGTTAATATTTGAAGTATTGTTAAAATGAATAGAATAATTTTTATTTCAATGAACAAAAAATAATGAAAAAATTAATAGTATTTCTTATAGGATGTTGAATCATGTGTTCAATACAAACGGTATCAGCTCAAAATGAGACTTTTTATTATGGAGAAGAATATCAAGAAACATCAAATTGAGAAGATAAAACAGATTTAGCAGAAATAATGAAAAACGATTCGATAAATACAAAAGAAACAACATTATTGTACCAGATTCGTCAATATTTCAGATTAACAGGAAATGATGTTTATGATCAAGAAAAACCAGCAATAGCATATATAAGTATGATTATTAATATGTTATTATGATTAACAAGTCTGATTTCTTTAATTTTATTAATATTTGCTTTTTACTTGATTTTTTTCCAAAAAGGAGAAGAGGGGGTCAAAAAAGCAAAAAAAATATTAGTAGGAATAGCAATAGCATTGATTATTATGTGATTATCTCGATTAATAGTAAACTTTTTCTTTGAAGTATATACAACACAAGCAGTAAAAAATATTTAATATTTATGCTACAATATGGGATTATTTAATATAGGAGAACAAAAAAAAATACAAAAAAATAAACAAGAAAATTTGTTTAATACTGAAACGATGCTTGCTTTTTCAGAAATCAAAAATAATACGATAATTTTAAAAGATTGATGATTGAGAGCTATTTTAAAAGTAAGTTGATTAAATTTAGATCTTAAAAATTTTGACGAACAAGAAATAGTCTTGGAACAATACAAAAAATTTCTTAATTGATTAGATTTTCCAATACAAATATTAGTAAGAAATAGTTATTTAGATCTATCAAATTATATTAACTATATGAAAGAAAAGGTAGAAAATATAGAAAATTTCACACTACAAAAACAAGGAAAATGATACGTAAAATTTCTTCAAGATATAGATATGCAACAATGATTAATTTATACAAAAGATTTTTATATTATCGTACCATATTACGAGTGAGAAAAAGACAACAATCAGATTAACAAATCTTGGTTTACTAAATTTTTGGATGTATTAAATACAAAAGATGATGTAGAAAAAGTTGTTTCCAGATATAGATGATTTCTCAAAGGGAAGAAAATGTTGGAAACAAGATGTAACTTAATTATGGAAGGTTTAAACAGTATGGGAATCGAAATAGAAAAAATGACAAATCCTGATATTATTAGTTTATTGTTTCGTTGCAATAATCCTCTTCTCCACAATAGTCAATCAGAAATATAATTTTATCTTTGCAAATTATTCAAAGAAATATATAGTAAAACACATCAAATTTTAGGTGTGTTTTTTTAACACATCATTTCCGACAAAAAAATGCCAATTATTTGAATAGGAATCGCTTTGATTGTTTATTGATTACTCGCTATATATAGTGTAAGCATACACGAATCTTTTACCTTAACATTAAAACTTATAGATAATTGATCTCGATTAGGAGAACCATCCAATTATTTCTATTTTTTAAGACAACTAAAAAATATTGCAATAGCAATAATTGTATCATTATGAGTATATATCATTCCCCTTAAATTCTTTCAAAAAAATAAAAATATCATCATTATTTGAGCTTTATTAATGATATTACAATTATTAGTATTTATTCCTTGAGTTTGAATAGTACTAAATGGTGCTAGATGACGAATATCATTACCAGGATTTCCAACGATACAACCAGCCGAAATATTCAAAATATGATATATCCTCTTCTTATCATATCGATTACTCAAAAGGCGTGATATAATAAATCAAAAACAATTCTACATACATTTTATCGTAATAAATATAATCGTTTTATTCGTTTTTCTCCTTATACCAGATCTTTGAACACTGTTAATCTTATGAGCAACAGGAATATTATTAGCCCGATATGCATGAGCAAAAGCAAAATATATGATATATTTATTAATATGATGAATGATTGGATGATTGGTAATATGAAGTATAGCAGGTTTGGTAAATCCAAAATTTGCATACATCCAAAGAAGATTTACCTATTTCATAAATCCCAGTGTAGATGAACAAAAAAAATGAGTATGATGGCAAAATGAACAAGCATTAATGGCTGTTGGTTGATGATGAATTTTTGGAAAATGATATGGAAAATGATTACAAAAATTTTGATATTTACCAGAAGCTCAAAGCGATTTTATATTTGCTGCTTATTCCGAAGAATTAGGTTTTATAGGAAATATGATACTTTTATGACTATATTTTTATTTAATATATTATTTTCTATCCAGACTGTATAAAATAAAAAATGAACACAATAAAATGATTTGAGTTGGTATTATATCTATTATTGTTATCCAAGCTTTTGTAAATATTGGTGTAAACATAAAATTATTACCCAATACAGGAATAACATTACCATTCATAAGTTATTGATGAACAGCATTGATGGTCAATTGTATAGAAATAATACTCCTCTATAAAATACTCAAAGAAAAATAAATTCTGATTTAAAATTCTGATTTCCATTTTTCTAACATCGTATGTAAATACGAAATATTATGCAAACTCAATAAAATTCATCAAAGCATTTCACCCTCCTTCATCAAATGATGAAGGTAGGATTTTGTAAAATTTTTACAAGCGTAACACTGACAATTTGAAGTTAAGGGAGAAAAATCTTCTCTATACTGAGCATTAGTTATTTTGATATTTCCTTGATCAGAAAAAGCAATTCCATGTCTACCAATTCTCGTAGGCTGAACACAATCAAACATATCAAATCCATTTTCTATAGCATGCAAAATATCTTCTGGAGTACCAACTCCCATGAGATATCTTGGTTTATCTGAAGGTAATTTATCACCAACATAATCAACAACATCACGAATAAGTTCTTTTGTCTCTCAAACACTTACTCATCCAACAGCAATACCATCTCGAGCATATTGACTAAGAAAATCTACAGATTCTTGTCTAAGATCATGATAAATACCTCATTGAACAATAGGAAAAAGAACACCACGAGTTTGGTCATATTTTGGTTGAAAATGATCGAATGCCCTTTTTGCCCAACGATGAGTCATATCCATATGTTTTTTGATAGTAAGTTTATCCGCTCCGGAAGGAGAGCAAACATCCAAAACCATCATAATATCACTACCAAAATTAGATTGAATATCGACAACATTTTCTGGAGTAAATATATGTTTTGATCAATCTATAGGTGAACGAAATTTAACTCACTCTTCTAGAAGTTTCATAGCAACAGAGTGACTATTTTGTCAACGATCATTTCTTTGAGAAAGACCCAAACTAAATACCTGGAATCCTCAGCTATCAGTCAAAATCAAACCATCCCAATGTTCAAAAGTATGAAGTCATCAAGCTTTTTTGATAAGCTGATCACCAGGACGAAGATAGAGATGAAAAGTATTTGCCAAAATTAATTTAATTGCATTTTCATGACCCAAATAATTAGGATCTTTTAGCAAATCTAAAGGGATTCATTTTATTGTTGCCTTAGTTCATACCGGCATAAAAACCGGTGTTGTCAACGTAACTCCATTCAACGTTATTTGTCCAACTCTTGCCTTTCCTTTCTGCTTTAAAACTTTGAAATTCAATTTTGACATCAAAAAAATTAACAATAAAACAATAAAAGCAATATATAATTAAGAATCAGAAATTCAATATATACTATATGATAAATAATTCTATAAATCCCAATCAGGATTTAAATTTGGAATATTACAATAACGATAATTTTTTGGCAAAGATCAAATAATAGTTAAGTCCTCTTCATCCAATTTCCATCAATCCAAAGAAATATTTTCTATTAAACGATTACGATTACTAGCCTTTGGCAAAGCCACAACTTTTTTTTGTTGCAAAAGCCATTTCAAAGCAATTTGTGAAACAGTTTTTCAATATTTATTGGCGATATCTATCAACAAAGAATTTTTGAAAACATGACCATGAGCCAAAGGAGAATATGCCTCCAAAACTAAATCAAATTCATCACAAACAGATTTAATTTTTGACTGATCCAAATTTACATGATATTCCACTTGATTGGTAAAAATTTGTCAATTTGTATATTTTATAGCATCTTTCAGCATAGAAACAGTAAAATTACTCACGCCAAAATTTCTAATTTTTCATTGATCTTTCAATTCCATCAATGCGTCAAAAGTTTGAGAATGATCATAATTCATTTCTTTAGATGGCCAATGCAAAAGAACCAAATCCAAATAATCTACTTGCAAATCTTTCAAACTATTTTCTACAGATTTCTTGCATTTATTATATTCTAAACTATCAATCCACACTTTTGTAGTAATCCATAAATCATTTCTCTTTATACCAAAATCTTTAATTCAGATTCAAATTTCTTTCTCATTACCATAAATTACTGCAGTATCAATATGTCTATATCACACATCCAATGCAGTTTTTATAACATCAATACATTCATTTCACAGCAATTTCCAAGTTCATAATCATATATCAGGAATAACAGAAACCATATCAAATTACATAATACATAAAATTATTGTATCATTATTTTAAAAGTTTTCAATCATTCCCATTTTTTTGGATCCATACCATGTTTATCATCAAACATTTCTGTTGCATCTTTTCCACAAGACGCTAATATAGCCTTATCTCAACCAGGATGTTTACCAAGAAACGAAGTAAGATCATAAACATAACCACTAATAACAGTCCAACAACTTTTTTTATCAGCATGTTGTGAAACCAAAGAAAGTATATCTTGTGATATAGATGCTTTAGCTTGGATATTTTGATTTTTAGAAGAGGTAACATCAGAAACAGTTGTATCTTGAACTGATGTATTTTGACATCCTACCAAAAAAACAATACCAAAAGCAATTAAAAATAATCAGAATTTTTTCATACTTTACATAGTAAAAGATAAAACAAATAATCACCGAACTTATACAAAATAAAAAACAAATTACCAGATATTTTCTTGTTTTCTTTCAACAAATAGCTAAAAAAAGAGCTACCAAAACATTTATATCTTTAGTCTATGTGTATGAAAAATCTCAAAGAAATTGGAGAAAAACGACAAAAAAAACGAAAAGAGAGCAATATTTATCAAGTCAAAGAAGATATAAACAAAAAAAAATTCTATGTCCTGGATATGTTTCCTTATCCATCTGGAGCAGGATTACACGTAGGACATCCAAAAGGATATATCGCCAGCGATGTACTAGCACGCAAAAAAATGTTGGAAGGGTTTTCTGTTTTACATCCTATGGGATTTGACACCTTTTGACTTGGAACAGAACAATATGCAATAGACAACAAAATGAAACCACAAGATGTTGCCGACCAAAATATCAAAACATTTATAAATCAATTAGAAAAAATTTGACTAACCTATGATCGAGATAGATGATTTAGTACAGCTGATGACGATTATTATCGCCGAACTCAATGGATTTTCTTACAAATGTATACACATTATTACGATACCAAAGAAGACAAAGCAAAACCAATTTCAGATTTAGAAAAACAACTCAAACAACAAAATACATCAGATTCTGAAATCAAAAAAATAATAGATAACGAACGTCTAGCTTATGTAGATTACAAGCCAATCAATCGATGTCCAAAGTGTATGACAGGACTTGCCAACGAAGATCTTGATGACGGAAAATGTGAACGCTGCGGATCGGAAGTAGAACAAAAACCAATGAGACAACGAGTACTTAGAATTACCAAATATGCAGATAGATTGATTTCAGGATTGGACAATCTTACTTGGGATGAATCTATGAAAGATCTAGAAAGAAATCGAATAGGAAAATCAGAATGAACTCAATTTAAAATGAATATCAAAGATTCTGAACTACTTTCATTTGAAGTCTATACAACTCGTATAGATACTGTTTTTGGTATGTCATTTGTGGTTATGGCTCCCGAACACCCACTAGTAGACCAAATTATTACCGATGAATACAAAGAAAAAATAGCTAAATACAAAGAACAAGCAAAGCACAAATCTCAACTCGAAAGAACCGAACTTCAAAAAGAAAAAACAGGAGAATTTACCGGAGCATACGCTATCAATCCATTCAATGGAGAAGAAATTCCAGTTTATGTTTGAGATTACGTACTAGCAAATTATGGAACAGGAGTTGTTATGGCTGTTCCAGCTCATGATGAAAGAGATTTTGAATTTGCCAAAAAATATGGAATTAAAATTACTCCATCCATATATCCTGCTGAAATAATTTGATGAACATGATATGACAAAAATAGATATATTAATGATGAAGAAATGGAAAAAATTGCAAAAGATACAATTGAAAAAATAAATAATAAGGAAATTTGTTTTACTGAAAAATGATATCTAACTAATTCCTGAGAATTTTCTGGTCTCACTTCTGATAAAGCAATTTCTCAAATGCAAATCTGGCTCGAAAAAAACAACATCTGAGGTAAAAAATGTAATTTCAAAATCCAAGACCGAGTTTTTTCTCGCCAAAGATACCGAGGAGAACCATTCCCCGTTGTTTTCTGTAATCACTGTAATATAAAAGCACATATCAATTTCTATAATCAAGAAACACGAAAGGGAATAATATCTGGAACAAAAACTATAGAAACTAGAGCTCTCAATCCAGAAGAACCAGAAAGATATTTTTGAACAATCAAAGAATGAGACAATATACTAGCAATAAATAAAGAAACCAATGAGGAAATCAGACTAAAAATTATCAAAACATATAAACGAAATAATCTTGAAGATCTACGAAAAAATGAAGAGAAAAATATCATTAAAAAAATGTATAGCAATCCACAAAATTTTGATGAATATGCAGATTTGAAATCTTTTGAAAATAAACGAAATTTTACTCCAGAATATATAGATAAAATAAATAAAAATGGGCTCATTGGTCGAGAAATAAAAATAATTTGACCAGAAATAGTTCCAATGAATGAATCCGATCTGCCTATCACACTACCCGATGTAGAAAATTACGAACCCACAGGAACAGAAGAATGACCACTTGCGGCCATAGATTCTTGGATAAACACCACTTGCCCAGCCTGCGGAAAACCAGCAAAAAGGGAATCCAACACTATGCCAGGACGGGCTGGTTCAAGCCGATATTGGCTCAGATATATGGACAACAAAAACGAACAACAACTCGTAAGTCCAGAAAAAGAGCACTATCGAGGAAACGTAGATGTCTATGTCGGAGGTGCAGAACATGTAACAAGACATATGATTTATGCTAGATTTTGGCAAAAATTCTTATATGACCTAGGAGTGGTAACCCACGAAGAACCCTTCCAAAAATATCACAAAGTAGGACTGATTATGGCTGAAGATGGACGTAAAATGTCAAAAAGACGATGAAATGTTGTACTTCCTGATACTATAATCGAAGAATATTGATCAGATACCTTAAGAACTTACGAAATGTTTATGGGACCTTTTGAGCAAGCAATCGCACGAAGCACAAACGGAATCAAAGGAGTAAAAAAATTATTAGATAAGATAATTGCTCTAAAAGATAAAATCAACGATCAAGAAGAAACAAAAACCAATCTCACTCAACTTCATCAAACCATAAAAAAACTCACCGAAGATATCGATGGATTCAAATTCAATACAGCAATTTCCCAACTTATGATCTTCGTAAATCATCTAACAGATCAACCATCACTAACCAAAGATACCTTTGAAAAATTGGTGATTTTGATAGCACCATTTGCCCCTCATCTTGCAGAAGAACTTTGGGAACAATTGGGAAATACATATTCTGTTTTTACTACTGCCGTTTGGCCTACTTATGACGAAAAATATTTGGTCGCAGATACTATTATTCTCGCTGTACAATTTAATTGAAAAATGAGATGAACACTTGAACTAAGTAAAGATGCAGGTGAGCAAGTTGCTCTGGATGCTATCGCAGCCGACCCAAAACTCTCCGCCCACCTCACCTGATCTCCAAAGAAAGT
>CAZPFR010000022.1:0-15035 GCA_964586005.1 uncultured Candidatus Peribacteria bacterium
AAAAATGTATTATATGATATTATTGTTAAGTACCCTCTTCGTTAACACTCTTTATAGTTTCAAAAGTGTTGCGTGGAATGTTATAGTAATTTAGGGAGTCATTTCAAGACTTTTTTATACTTTTTTTTTGATGTAGTTTTGTTAGGTCATAACTAGTTAAAAATTATTATAGTTATTCTTTAAAATGAATATTCTTTATTTTTTTATTATTTATCTTAATTTATAAATAAATGGTTTATATTTTTTGAAGAAAATTTGCAAAATATTTTTTTTGGACTATAATTACCTATGTAGTATTTATTCTCTTTGATTAGTAAATGAATAAAAATAAAAAAGAAATAAAAAAAACAACAAGGAATACCCAATGGGTAACCGTACTGTTGATTATATTCTGAATTCTTGTCTATAATATTATTAATGGAGTATCTCTATATTTTCCTAATCTTAATCAAAAAGCTCTGATTTCAAGGTTTTCTCCTATACATTTCACTTCACCTGGAAATGATTTTGCAGGTTGACTATTTTGGTTGGCTACAAAGTCTCTTGAGAGTCCTATAGAAATTAGTATAGAAGGAGAACCGTCAAAAACTTGTTATAGACAGGTGAGATGAATCTATTATAACATGGCAAGAGGTGAAAGACTTTGGCCTTTGGATCAAGATACATTAGCGGAGTTTATATTACAAAATAATTCCTATGAAAATCTAACATTAACTGGATGATTCTATACGTCTTGTAAAGGAGGAAATCCTTATAGTATTTTTGGATATATTAGTCATTCCTATTGAGGAAATACTTATTCTATGATAGCTTGAACAAAATTAAATTATACAAATAATACCTATATACCTGAGTTTTCAAATAGTCTTGAATATTTTAATAATATTGTTCCATTGGGATTTCTCTGGGATAGTGCAGGAGGAATTGGATTTATCTGAGGTCGTTTGACAGGAGCAAACAATCTTATTACATATCTTAATTGAACAGGGACAATTAATAAAGCATTTTATAGTTTAACTGGAAATAAAATTTTTTCTGTAAATTCATTGCTTTGGAATATTGAGCAATGAACAGGAAATGCCCAAGATACTATGTGGAATATTTTGATTCAGTGAAATATTCTTCTAACTAATTCTATAAGTATTTATGAACAAAAAGCATTCCTTTGAAATTTGGATAAAAAAGCATTTCTTATTACAACAGATATTAATTTTTCTAATCTTATTAATATAGCTAATAAAAACGCTGAACTTTTGTGTAGAGGAAAAAAACCTTTGGTAGATACTACTTTAGAAACAGTAGCTTCTACTGCTAAAATACTTTGTTTCGATTTTACCAATAAAACATCTAATAATACCCTTACTATAGATCTTAGTAATGAAGCTAGTTTTAAATGAAAAACAATAATTGTAAAATGAGGTGATGTTATTTTAGAAAATAGTATGCAAAAAGCCTCTGCTCCTTTAGATCTTTTTGTTAATGAGAAAAACGTATATATAAAAAATATAGTATCCAATACAAATAAAATATTTTTTGATGAAAAATGATATCCAACTGGAACTTCTTCCGGAGCTTCTCAATGAATGTTTGTAAAAGGTACAATTATTATTAACTGACTTGTCTTGTGAGGAACACCTACAAAAAAAGATGAGGTAGAGCAAAAATTACATGTTTTATGAAGGGTAGCGTTTCTTAATACACCTACAACACCAAATCCAGGAAGAGTCACTCAAGTAGAAAATATACTAGGAACAGGTGTATTTAATAATGATATTAACCTAGAAAATGTATTTACCTGGTATTGTAATACTAATGGAAGCGGAAGTGACGATACCTTATGTTTAGGTGAACAAAATACTTCTCTTACTCCTTTTGTTGTACTACATACTATCTACCCTTCAAATATTGTGAAATAATTATAGCATTATAATGTAGTAAGGTCTATCGTTTTTTCTACGGTATTACCATAAGCATCTTTTGCAAAAACAGATACTGCGCTGAGTTTATCCACTACAAACGTAGCTACATTTCATTTAAATTCATATATAATATTGGTTCCTACTGATATTTTTCCGTATTCTATAAATGAAAGATCATCTTCTACAATAATATTAATCTGATATTTTCCATTTTCTCGCTGTTCAACCTTTGTTTTACTTTCTAATATTGTTGGGGCTGTTTTGTCGGAGGAAATTATCTCTACAGGAAAAGATGCTTTATTGGAATATCCTTTAGTATCAACAGCTAATATTTCTATTGTATACTTTCCTGCTGATAGTTGTGAAGTTACCGATGAAATTTCATTAACTGTTTTATTAATTCCTTTATAAGGGAATTGAGCAATCTGTTGACCATCAGCAAAAACCACAACAGATTTAACACCTCTATCTGCTTTTACTTCATACCATAAACTAAACTTATTTGATATTTTTTTATTTTCTATGGGTGATATAATATTGATTGCTATTGAAAGATCTTCTTTTGTTTCTCTTTCCTTACAAGATTCTTTTGGTTGTACTATAAAGATATTTGAATAATTATATAATACATCACCACTAGAAAATCATCATTGAGGCATTGTTCCTGTAAAACTAGATCATTGTTTTCGCCATTCTGATATTTCTAAAAGATCCATTTTATTTGGCATAAAACTCGTTGATTGTATAAGATATCATTTTTTAATGCTATCTGATGGTGTTGTTGGACTTACTAAACCATTACATAACGTATCGTATTCAAAAGGAGTAGCTCCTGCATCTGCATCCAAACCAACTCAACGAATGTATCTTTGAGAACTGACAACAAATTCGGATGGAGTATTTTCTGTTGCTGCTTTTCATGAAATTTTTGATATACTTACTGAGGTTACATCTACAGAAGGAATAATATCATTGGTAATATAATTATTTCTTAATAAGGCAGTAAAAAAATTTCTCATAGGATTTGCATGAATAGTTCATCCATAGGCATTTCTGTTCATAGGATTTCAATTTGCATTTCAAGCCCAAAATAAAGCAACTTTACTTCCATTATATGCAGCTAACCATCAATCTCTTGGACGATTTCCTCTATCACTTTTTACATTTGATGTTCCTGTTTTAAGTCATAATCTAAGTCATTGTACATTAAATCTTGTTGCCCAACCTCATAATCTATTAGCAGGTTCTGATAAAATATTCCACATCAATGTTCTTATTCCTGCTGGAATAATTTCAGTTTGTTCTTTTTTTTCTTTTTGATAAATCAAAGATCCATCTCTAGATCTAATTTCAAGAATAGGATTTATTTCTGCTGGTTTTGCGTATGAAAGATGCATATAAGCGTTAGCTAATTCTAACATAGGTATTTCAGCAGCTCATAATGCCAAAGTATATCAATATTCTACTTCATCTTTGATACTTTGGATTCACAAACTTTTAAGAAATGGTTTTGCAACCTCTTCTCCTCATAATGCAAGAATCATTTTTGTTGCTGGAATATTTCTACTATGTCATAATGCATATTTTAGAGGTAATAATCATGAAAATTTACCTTCTGCATTGTTTGGTTGATCTTGTCCAATTTTGAAAGGAATATCAAAAATAGGGGTATCTAAAGTAATTGGTAATTTTTCAAAACCAAGAGCATAAATAAAAGGTTTTATTGATGATCATGATTGCCTTGGTCTTCTTACCATATCATTTTGTCATTGAATATTTTCATCAAAATAATTTATAGATCCCACATATGACAATACATCTCCATTTTGAGAATCTATATAAATCATAGAAGAATTGTTAGCACCATTTTCTTGAAGAACTGCTGCATTATTTACCAAAGATTCTTCTGCTAATTTTTGCATTTCCAAATCGAGTGTAGTCTTGATAATAATACCTCATTTTGTAAGTGTTTCTTTATCGTATTTTTTTTCTAATTCTTCAATTACCCACTGTACAAAATGTGGAGCCAACATATCTGTTTTATTTTTACGAAGTTCATAAGTTATTCCCTGTAAAAAAGATTGTTTTAGTTCATTTTGAGTAATATATTCGTCATCGTACATTCTCATTAAAGCAAAATCTTTTCTTCATGGGTTATATTTTACTGTGTACATACCTCATGACGTACTTGATATAGTAAATTCTGTTACGGATTCCAACTGTTTTACAAAGGAATCTCCTTTTGTTATCTGAAGAGATTCTAAATTAGAAGAAAGTTTTGATACTATCTGATTCATAATATCTGGTGTGGTTTCCGAAATTTCAGTTCAATCCGATGTTTTTATCACAACCTTTCAAAGTACTTTTTCTCTATTTTTGTAAGGATTATATATTGTAGGGCTTTTGGGAATTGAAGCTAAAATTGACGCTTCTAATACATTTAAGTCTTTTGCAGATTTTGCAAAATATGTTTTTGATGCAGCCTCTACTCCAAATGCATTATTTCAAAATGAAATATAATTCAGGTATAATTCAAGGGTTTTGTTTTTCATTTCTTTGTGCAATACATCTTTTTTGATAGATGGATTTTCTTTCTTAATTTGTTTTTCCAATACACTGTTTAACTTTCCAATTAGCATTACTTCTCTTAATTTTCTAATAATTTTTTCTTGAGTAGATTCTCTTTTGAATGTCTGATTAAGAAGAAGATTTTTTAATAATTGTTGAGAAATAGTAGATGCTCATTGCATTCATCAACCTGGATTTACTACATTACTCACACCAGCTCTAAGTATCCCCATAGGATCCAATCCGTCGTGCTCTCGATAACGTTGATCTTCCATTGCAACAATTGCATTAATCATATTTTGTGACATTCCTGATATAGGCACATATTCTCTATTTTCTTCAAATAATTTATAAAGTTCTTTTCCGTTTCTATCTTGAATTATAGTAGATTCAGAAAAAACCATATCATTGATTTGATCAATATCTGGCAATCCTCTTACCACATTTTTACTAAACCAAAAAATAATAGTTAAAAGAAAAATTCATAAAATAACTAGAAGTATTTTTTTTATATTTCATTTCTTGGAATGAGTAATATATGAAGATGATGTTTTGCTAGAAAATCTAACATCTCAATACCCATTAAAATATGTCTTTTGTTGCATATAAATATTTTGTATATAATAAAACTTTGCATAGAGAGTCTTATGCTCGGCATACTGTATGAAAATAAAAGTTATTTTCAAGAGTATAAAAAAAAGACTTAAACTACTGTTTAAGCCCTTCTTTTATTTTATATATTATTTTCTAATATAACATTTTATATTACTATTATCCATAGAATCTTTACGAACACTTACTACAAATTTTGACACATAATTCATTTCTTCTACAATAATATTTCATTCTTTTGTATGAACTTCCTTAACTTTTGCAACATGACCATAAGAAGAATATCCAGGTCATCATCTATGATATACTACAATATCACCAGCTAATGGAGTTGCTGTATTTTTGGAAGAATTCCAAACAACTCTCAATCAAGCTTCTTTTGCATTTGCACATCGTTGGGTTGCGTTTCCATTGAACGGTCTTGATTGTGTATTTTCATCTGTATAAGGAAAGATATTTGGTGATATAATCGCCACGTACCATGTACAGTATCATGCATAAAATCCATTTTTGATGTTTTTCTTATATCATCGTTGAGAAATAATACTTGATTTTTTTCCACCATTTATACTTCTAAACGATGATGAATTTGATGATGGCTTTTTTGATGATTGTGGTCTATTGATTACTGGTTTATAAGATACAGTTGGTTTTACTACTACCACTGGTTTTGGTCTTTCAAGTAAACCATTTTGGTATGCTTGTTCATCTGTTATATTTACGAATACATCTTGTCCTTTGTATAACATCTCTGATTCATCTTGGATATAGTTCAAAGACATAAATTCTTCATTATTCAAGTTGTATGTATTGGTAAATATTTTTACATTTATTGTTTCTGGTATTGTATACAAAAATCAAACGTCATTATTTACGATAACAATAACCTGACCTGGTTTGATTGGTCAATCTATCTTGTTAGTTGATTTAATTTTGGAAACTGTTGTACCAAAAGTGCTTGCTATTTTACCAAGGACATCTCATGGCTGAACAACATATTTTAGAACACCGTTATCCGAAGATTCATCTATTTCTACAGACATAGTATCTATGACAATATTGGATGTTAATTCTTCTTCTCTATACTCAACAAACGTTGGGTTTACATTGATCTCTTGATCTGCTTTTGGCAGAATATCTGGAGATGCTATAACAAAGGTAAATAAAAAGATAAGTCCTAATGAAAACAAAAATTTAATAGTCGGAATTTTCTTGTTTATCATACGATAAAAGAATATAAATGGCGGAGAGAGTGGGATTCGAACCCACGGTCCAGTTGCCCGGACAACAGTTTTCAAGACTGTCGCGTTCAACCGCTCTGCCATCTCTCCGCAGCGATATCATTTTAACCAGTTGGAACCTATATACATAGATCCGGTTGAACTACTTACAAGCGCATACTATACGTTTTTTATATTGATTTTCAAGGAGAAAATAGTATACTGAATTTAGTTGCTTCTTACGTATGTTATTTTTTGTTTCGTGAAGAAAATTTAGTACCTATAATAATAAGATATGAAAAAATATACAATCCAAACAGGTGAAAATAATCTGATTCTTAGAAGTTCATCAGAAAAAGTTGATGAAATAACGCCTGAAATCAAAGCTTTTTCACAAGATATGATTAAATTGATGCGAAAAAATAAAGGAGTTGGTTTGGCTGCTCCTCAGGTAGGTAAAAACATAAGGATCATTGTAACAACCCAACGAGATCGCAAAAAAAATGAAGATGTTCTTGCGGGAGAAACTATTATGATCAATCCTGAAATAAAAGATCTTTCTCAAGATATGATTATTTGAGAAGAGGCATGTATTTCTTTACCGGATATTTTTGGAAAAGTAAAAAGACATAAATCTTTGACGATAGAATATTTGGATATCAAATGAAACAAACAGAAAAAAAAGTTAAAAGACTTTAATGCTGTTATTGTTCAACATGAAATCGATCATTTGGAGTGAATTCTCTTTACGGATAAACTCGTAAAAAAGCAAAATATTAAAAAATTATAAGACAGATAATTGTTGTATTAGTATTTTTTTGAAATCATCTAATCATTCTTGTGTTTTGGCTGAAATCCAAGCTGTAATTTGATCTTTGTATTCTTCTTGAAGTTGATGGAGGCGCTCTGGTGAAACGGCGTCAATTTTATTGAAGACTAATATCTTGGTTTGTTTTGCGCCGATGCTGACAAGTATATCATCTACAACATTTATTCTTTCTTGGACAAACGTATCGGAAGCATCAATAACATGCAAAAGAATATCAGATTCTATACTATCTTCTAAGGTAGATTTGAATGCTTGAATAAGTTTTGGAGGAAGATCACGGATAAATCATATGGTATCATTGAGTAGGATTTCCTTACCAAGCCCAGTTTCTGGATTAGTGATGAGATAAAATTTACCGACATTGGTACCGAGAGTCGCAAAAAGTTTATCTTCCGCAAGGACTCATTTTTTGGTCATAGCATTTAATAAAGTAGATTTTCCTGCATTGGTATATCAGACAATTCCTAATGTAGGAAGTCATTTTTTGATTCTAGCATCGCGATGAAGTTTTCTCATGCGCTCGTATTCTTCGAGTTTTTTCACAATTTTGAATTGTTTATCTTTGAGATGACGTTTCATGATTTCTGTATTGGTTTCTCAAAGTCCGCGCATTGCTCCTCCACCTCCTGTTCATCATCATCATTGACGGGAAAGTTCCATACCCATACCAAAAATTCTTGGTCACATATGTTTGATTGCAGCTAATTCAATTTGAAGTCTAGCTTCTCATCCTTCTGCATGTTTTCCAAAAATTTTGAGAATCAGGTCTACTCTATCTCGAATCTTAATATTGTAAGGGCGAAGTTTTTCTTCAATAAAAAAAACCTGTCTTGGTTTAAGGATATTTCCTATAATCAACGTATTGGCTCCAAGTCTTTGCATATCTTCAATAATTTCTTCGAACTTTCATTTTCCTATATACGTTCTATGATCTGGTTCTTGTTTTTTTTGATATGTTTGCAAAATCACCACTCATCCATAGGTATTTACCAAATTTTCGAGTTCACGCATTCTATCTTCCAAGATATCAGTTTTTGTTTCTTTTGTTACTACATCTACTAAGAAAACTTTAAGTTTTTCTTCGTGTTGGTATTCGTTGAGCATAGGAGAGTAATTTTATAAGGGTGTAAAAATTGTACGTATAATAATTATCTCATAATAAAAAACAAATAAATCATGACAGCAGTTTTTTGTTTAGATTTAAAGAAATTATTTGTACATAAAAATATTAGCAGACAAAATCAAAAATTAGTCTTCTATAGATAAACGAGGATAAGCAAAGTTATCTTTACTAATAGTCATTTCACCTCCATCTTTGTCAAATCTAAATACCCGTGCACAATCATTAAAAACTAGTGAAGCAGTACCTAAATATCAAAATTTATTTAAAGCTTTTCCAGCTGCAGGATATATAAATCCTGATATTGATATATTCAAGATATTGGCTAAAATATTTGCTCAATGATATCTTTTACCGTTGATGATACCGTTGTTGAAATCCCCTGGAAGTGCTTGTAAAGCTTGTCTGATATGTTCATCTTTGATTGTTTTATTTCCTTGTTTTTTTGATTCTTCAATATAAGCATCTGTTGTAAAATAATATTCATCTTGCTGTCCATTATACTCTGTCTTGAACGAACCTCTTTGAATATCAGAAAATACACCAAATTTATCTGGGTAAATGCTAAATCATTTTAAAGGAATAAGTTTTTCTCTAGAAAATTTTATTCCTCCGATTTCTATAAAAGTAATTCCATACTTGATATCATCCAATTTTTTTAGATTTTCGGAAGTATCCATTTTTTTATCTTTAAGATATTGAATACTCTTTTTCATATTTTCTTTGTCTATAAGGGTCATATTTGGTTTATTGAAAAGTTCTTTATGAAGATTTGGAGAAAAAAAATCTATTAATTTCTTTAGATTTACTCCATATTGTTCCACAATTTCTTTTATCATCGGTGTCATCTTATCGGAAAATTTTTCTGTTTCTGTAGTAAGTGCATCAAATGTCGCTTGATTATAAATTTTCTGTCTACTTTTTTTGAGCGGATTATGTTCTAGATTTTGAGATGAAATATTTATCATGAATTACAAATTTGATAATAAATTACTCGTTTTTACTATATTTTAAAAAAGAAGAAAATCAATTGGAAAACAAAATCTAAAACTGTATATAGATAAACAATCTCATCTTTATTTAATAATCAGAAGTATATGAATTTGTTATTATCTTTGATATGAGCGCTTGTTATAAGTTTTGGGGGGATTTGGATTTTTAGGAAATTGGGAATATTGGATAAACCAGGTAATGACCTTAAAAACACAAGAAAACCCGTACCAACTATTATTTGAGTTTTTACGTATATATGATTTTTAGCGATTGTAGCTATCCTTTTTCCAGAATATTTGAGTAATAGATTGTTTTGGTGATTGATGATTTGAAGTTTTCCTATTATTTTTGTTCAACTTTTGGATGAACTGAGATATATCGACAAAATTAAATTTTCATTGCCATCATGGGTAAGGTTATTATCCCATATTTTGGGAGCAATTTTGGCAGTTTATATCTGATGATTTCAATGACAAGAATTATCAATTTGATCTTGGACTTGGGTAATGCCACAATGGTTTTTTGCATTATTTTTTGTTGCTTGGTCTATTTTGTGTATCAATGCGATCAATTGGTTTGACGGAATCTATGCACAAGCAAGTGGTGTATCGAGTATTGGATTTCTGACTATTTTCTTATTAATTAAATATGTAGTTTTTGGATATTTTACAGTGTTTACTGAGGCGAACCTGGTAACCTTGCATTTGGTGGAAAATCTAGCTTTGGTGTTGTTCGCATTGAGCATGGTCTCTACGTTTATCGAGTACAAACCGCTTGCATTACTCAGAGATGTGGGAATTATGTTTTTTGGATTTAGCTTAGCATATCTCTCTATAGCATGAGGAGCCAAGATTGGAACTATTGTTGTGGCATTATCTCTAGTTATTTTTGATGCTCTTTGGGTTGGTTTTTATAGAATTTTTGTTATGAAAAAATCACCTCTCAAATGAGATTATACACATCTTCACCATAGACTTTTGGGACTTGGCTGGAATAGAAGTGAAATTAGAGCATTTGTATGGATATTTTCGTTTGTTATGATGATATTAATGTTGATGCAAGAGGCTAATAGAATTAATAAAATCTGAATTTTTTTGATTATGGCATTGGTATTTTTTGGGGTAAATTACTATCTCTTTCTTGTTAAAAAATTACCATGTGGGTTAGCCTTAAAAAAGAATAATTAAAAAAAGGTACGGAAGAAAAACTTCCGCACCTTTTAACAACACCCACTAAATCCTCCTCATTATCACTTAATCAAACTTAACTTCAGCTAATATTTTTTGAATCTTCTGGAGATTTTTTTCGAGAGACTCTTTTCTTAACTCAGCTGTTTTTTGGTTTTCCAAAAAGCTTAAGTATTCTTCTGCGTCTTCACCGAAATCTTTGATTTTTTCAAGGTCGTCTAAGTCCGGATTTCCAATAGCGACTAAAAGAACAATAAGTTCGTATGGATCTGGTATCAAAGTATCAAGTTTTGATAACAAAATATCAGCTTCGACGGTTTCTGCAGATTCACGCATTGAACAAATAAGGTTCGCTATGCTGAAATAAGTTGATATCAACCGCATCGCCTTTATACGACTTGGACGTTCATTCTTGTACTGACAAAACTTGGAAACAAGGAACTTCAAAGTTTTGAATTTCGATTCAAATGTCTTCATTTTTTTTAGATTTTTTTGTTTTTACTTTATTTATCTTTTCACTTATAATAATTATCAACTGAATGTCAATATTTTTTTGTTTTTTGTATTTTGTTTTTTGACTTGGCTTTTGGGTGTAAATTCTTATTTTGTATGTATTGAAATTTTTATATTTTTAATTTTATATTATGAAAAAAACACTTATCAATCTTGCTCAAGCATTTGTTGGGGAATCACAAGCAAGAAATCGTTATACTATGTTTGCTAGCAAAGCTAGAAAAGAGTCATATTTGCAAATTTCAAATATTTTTTTGGAAACTGCTGAACAGGAAAAAGAACATGCAGATTGGTTTATGAAAATGTTTTTGGCGATCAAAGAAAAAGAAGGCTTGGATATGGAGATATTACCAACAGAAACTGAAGTTTTTGTAAAACTTGGAACAACGTTAGAAAATTTGGGATATGCAATTTCTTGAGAAACTCATGAATTTGAAAGTATATATGCGCAATTCATAAAAGATGCTGTAGCAGAATGATATCCAGAAGTAGCAGCCAGAATCAAAGCTATTTCTAATGCTGAAATGCATCATGCAGAAAGATATCAAAAACTTTATGATCAATTAAAAAACCAGACTCTTAGAAATAAAGATGAAGAAATAGAATGGATTTGTACAAAATGTTGACATACTCATAAAGGAAAAAATCCTCCAAAACAATGCCCAAGTTGTGGACATGAAGAAGAATTTTTTATCGTAAAATGTGAGGTATATTAAATATGGCTTGATTATTTAGAAATTATAGATAGTATATTTTTGGGTTTTTTTCATAGTTTTAGTTTGATGAATCTGCTTAAGAACCTGGGCTGTTTTCGGCTCAGGTTTTTTTTTGATAGTTTTTATTTTAAAAACATTATTTTCTTAATCATCTTTTTCACATCATTCCCATTGATCCTGGTTTTCCTTCTGCTACGAATGCATCAAAATCTGCTAAATTATCTTGAGAAACAAAAGGTCTAATAGCAGTCATATGTGTTTTCCAAAGTTCATTTATTTTGGTTATTGTTTCTTGATCATCTCCTGTAGATGATGATTTACGTAATGATTGCATCAAATTTTGCATTTCTTCCTGTTGGTCTTCTCTAATTTGTTCTAACTGTGTTTTTTGTTCGTCAGACAGAGAAGTTTCATCTATAAAATTCATTTCTTGATTCATCATTCCTTGTCATTTTCACCTTCCATCTTGGTTAAAAAATCAACCCATCATTCTTCATTCGTTCATCATTATTGATCAATTACCAGCAATTGGTCAACAATTTTCACTCATCTTTCATGCCATAAAAACAAGAGATAGTGCTATAATACCCAATAATCCACTTCCTACTATTAAAAAAGTTTTTTGATTATTCATAATGATTCTAATAAAATAAAAGCGTAAAATAGATTTACGCCTTGATTATACAGATACTATGTAAGAGGTATGTAAATTTTATTAAAATTTAATAATAAAGGTTGTACCTTTTTTTTCTTGACTATATACAGATATTTTTCGTGAATATATTTCAATTATTTTTTTTACTAATGCCAATCATATACCAAATCAATCTTTATTTCTAATATTGCCTACTTGGTAAAATCTATCAAATATTTTTTCCTGATCTTTATTAGGAATACCTATACCCGTATCTTGGATTTTCCACATTCATGTATCAATAGTTATAGTTATTTTACCTCCTTTTTTATTGTACTTGATAGCATTGGATATAAGATTTGATACCAACATATGAAAGTGTCATTTGTTCGCGGTACACATACCAGAATTTATTGTTTTTATGGATACGTTTATATTTTTTTCTTTTAAAAGTTGGGTATATTGTGATAGTATATACTTTGTTTCTTCTTCTATATTTATTTGTTGCTTTTCCGTTTCTTGGTGGACAAGAGATGTATTAATCAAAACATCTAATAAATTATTCATTTTATCTACTTCTTTTATACTTTCATTAATAGCATTTTGATATTGTTTTTTGGCGAGAGATAATTCAAGATAACTTTTGATAACAGATAACGGTGTTTTAAGTTCATGTCATGCATTAAAAATAAATTGCTCCATATCTTTTATATTTTCTTCAATAGGAATAAATATTCTTCCTACAAATCGATAAATAACACGATAAAAAACAAGAGAACATATTCAGAAAAACAAAACAAATAGAAAAATATCTCTTATTAAATCAGACATCCCCATTTGTACTGGCATAAGAAAAAACGATTGATTTCCTGATACAATAGGATCTTTTACAAACAAAAATTTATTTTTATTGTAGATAATGGTTCATTGTTGCTGTTTTTGTGGGATTATATTATGGAGAAGCTCTTTTGTTAACTCATCATCTCCCAACGATGAAGAAAGTATACGATTTTGCTGGTGGTTATAAACAATCATATTTCATCATCTTAGTTTCCATCATTTTCCTGGATTCATTCCCATAGACATCGGTGGTATATTTTCCATCATGTTTCCTGATATTATTGTCTCCATCATTTTTCTTCTTGGAAATATTTCATCTTCGATTTTTCTAAATTCTCTATTGGAATATTCAAGATATCTCCCAATCAAAAAAATAACTTGCAATCCCGTAATAACAGCAAAAAGAATAAGAGTAAAAATCAAACTTAATTTTCTTTTTTGTTTTCTGAGCTGTTCTTGATTGGTAATATGCATTATGTATTTTTATAGGGTAAATTTTTAGTATTGAATAAGGTATCTCGCAATCAAGAACAAACAAAATCAATCCTTTATCAAAGCAATATTATTGTTTGGATTCACTTCTCGTTAGGGTTGTATTCTTGGCTTTGACTATGGATATTATTGGATTATTGATTTAGGATTACTTTTTGTTTGTTCTTTTTATTGCTCGATTTAAGACATTTTATTACTCAATTTGTTCCTGTTTTACTTGGATGAGTAAGTATATTGGAACAATAATTATGTCATAAGTGATGCCTTTATATTTTAGGCGTAAAAAACACAGTGTTGCCGGTTTGTTTGTGTTTTTTGCCGTTAAAAAATATAAACTGCGAACGATGATATAATTATTGTTTTCTTCTTATTACTCAATTTTTTCTTTTATTGCTTGATTTGTTGGGGTTTTGTTTGATTGATAGGTTTGGAATAAAGTTATGATACTTATTTAATAACATATCAAAATCATTTTTTGGTTTCTATAAAAGTTTTTCATAATTTTTTACGCAAATATCCTATGTAAACATCTACGCTTCTAGAAAACATATGTTCGTCAAAATCTCATCGGACTTCTTCAAATAATGTTTTCCTATCTATTGGAATTCATCTATTTTGAAGTAAATATTTTAAAAGATCAAATTCTAGTGTAGATAAAGAAACTGGTTTTCAACTCCTTTCAACTGTTCTTTGAGGAATATTTATTATTACGTTTTTTATTGTAATTGTTTGTTCTTTGTTGCAAGAATTTCTTCTGGTAAGTGCATGGATGCGGGAGATAAGTTCTTCCATGGTAAATGGTTTTCCAAGATAATCATCTGCTCCCGCATCCAAACCAATAACAACATCTTTCGAGGTATTCCTCGAAGTTAACATAATAATAGGTATAGTATTTCCTGATGATCTAAGTTCTTCGCAAATAGTTATTCCATCTTTTTTGGGAAGATTGATATCAAGTACAAGTACATCATAATGATGAGTCTGAATTTTTTCCAATCCCCTTTCTCCATCAAAATCAATATCTACTTTTATTCATTTGAGTTTGAGATATTCTTGAATATTTTTTGCCAAAGCAACGTTGTCTTCCAAAAGGAATGCTTTCATCTCTTTTTTGTAAGAATAAATATTGGAGTATATATATTTAATGTAAATTATTTGTAAGAATATTTTTCTTTTTTACATAATTCTTACATACAATCAATATATTGCTGTATAATAATTTTATATACTATATATTGTTCATGAATATCAAAAAACAAGTTTTACACCATTCTTATGAGATTTTTCATTTTTTAAGGAAGAATAAAAAATATACGATTACAGTAGGAATTCTTATCATAGGTTTTTTTGTATATCTTTTTTCTTGATCTTCAACAGATGAAATACAAGTTC
>CAZPFR010000023.1:0-4769 GCA_964586005.1 uncultured Candidatus Peribacteria bacterium
ATTTGATAATTTATTACTCATTTTTTTGACAAAATAAAAAATCTGAATATAATATATTTGTTATGATATGTATAACACAAATTTATATTTTTTGTTTACAACATGTATTAATAAATAATATTTTACGAAAAGAATAGGTAATATTTATTGTTGCCTATTTTTTTATTATTTTTAAATAGTATTGACTTTAATAGTAATTTTTTTAGAACTACAGCAATAATTTATATAAAACTCAATAATGATGAATAATAGTATAGATTCTTGAGATACTGAAGTAAAACAAAATATTTCTAATATTTGAATGAAGGAAATATTAAAAAAAATTCAGAATAATATATTTGTGTATAGCATAGAATGAATCTGCCTGTATACCAATGATCATCTATTAAATATTTTAAGTATAGACCCTGTAGGAAAACATTTAAGTGAAATATTTCCTCATAGATCCAAGGAGTATATAAAAAAAATACTTGCTGATTATAAACAGATTCGGGAAACACAACAGTGAGATATTATACCAGTACAAAAAGAAAAAATTGCTTCATGAGAAACTCGTATATTTTCCGTGTCAAGAGAACCAATTCTATGGAATGGGCATCCGGCAATTGCTGGTATAGGAAATGATATCACAGAAATTTTTCTAGCAAAAGAAAAATCTGAAAAAGCAGAAGAAGAGCTTGAAAAAAAAAATAAGGAATTACAAGAAATAAATAAAAATATAATAGCAGCAAAAATGCAATTAGAAAATTTTGTAAGACATGTAGCTCATGATATTAGATGACCTATATGTGCTATTATGTGATATATTGAAGTCGTATTGATAGCTTTGGAAAAAGGAGAATTAACAGAAAAAGAAAGAGAAGATTTTAGAAAATTTTTGATAATAATAGGAAATTCTTCAGAGTCAATTTTATCATTTATAGGAGAATTGTCTGATTTATCAGTTATGGATAGTCATGGTATGGATATTAATAAAAAAGAGATCCCCTTAGATATACTTCTAGAACGCTTAAAGGATCAACGAGACTGATATATAAAAAATATTAACAATAATCTAGAATTATCATGAGAACCAATTAAAAATATAAACATCGTTCTGGATAAAAATGAGGATGATACAATGTTATTACACACAGATCCAATACGGTTAGAAAGAATATTAACAAATCTGGTTAATAATGCGATCAAATTTACAGATCAGGGATATATTTCAGTAAAAGTTGAATATATACAAAATGAGGATAATATTTGATGATATCTTTTTCAAATTTCAGATACCTGAATATGAATAGACGAAAAATATCATCAATCGATCTTCCAAGAATTTAATCAAATAGAGAGCGATAGTAAAACATGAATCAAGTGATCTGGTCTATGATTATCTATCGTGAAAAAAGCAATAAATGGATTAGGATGAGCATTATTACCTATCAAAAGTGAATTAGGTAAGTGATCTACATTTAGTTTTTTCTTACCAGATTGAGAAAATAAATAAATTGTTTTTATAATAATATGCTGTATTATGAAAGAAAAGACAAATTGTATGCAACCAAATTATCAGCAACTTCCAGGATATTATGTTATTACTGATGATGAGAAAAAAATTGTGGATATATCAAAAGATATTATAAGACTTCTTAGAGAAGAATGATTTTTGGATAATTCTATAAAAATTAAAGATGTAATTGGAAAAAATATTTTTGATATTTTACATATCAACAAAGAACAACAAATTACTCTGATGAAACATTACAGAGAAGTAAAACAAAATTCTGAAAAAGATTATAAATATCAATCCGTTATGGAAGAAAATTTTGGGTTTAATAAAGATACTATTCGTTCATTTATTCTTAGATCAAGAGCAGAAATTAAAGATGATAAGAAAATTCTTTATTATACAAGTGCAGAAGATGTTACTGATCTCAAAAAAGCAAAACAGGATGCCGAAAATGCCAATATATTGAAATCAAAGTTTATTGCTAATATGTCACATGAAATCAGAACACCTATGAATTGAATATGTGGTTTCTCAGAAATTATAGCAAAATCAGTTAATGGTGACTCTATATTAGAAAAATATGGTGAAATTATTAGAAGTTGTGCATATAATTTGCTTAATATTATTGATGATATTCTCGATGTGTCAAAAATTGATGCTGGTTTATTGGCATTGAGAGAAAAAGAGATCAAATTGTCAGAATTTTTACATGAAATATTTGAAGAATATAGTAATACTTTATCAACAACAAAAACAACCTTTATCTATAATTGAATAGAAAACCTACCGAATGTTATATCTGATGAACATAGGATAAAACAAATATTAAAAAATATAATAAGTAATGCAATTAAATTTACAGAAGCATGATCAATTACTGTGGATGTAAAAATGAAAGATCCTACTACATTACTCTTTTCTATAACAGATACATGAATTGGTATAGACAGTAAATATGAAAAAATAATCTTTGAAAAATTTTGAAGAGCTCACAATAATGCAAAATATTGATGAACTGGATTATGATTATCTATCGCTAAAGAAATAATAGAAAAAATGTGATGAAAAATTTCTTTTACAAGCGAACTATGAAAGTGAACTACATTTTTATTCACCATAAAAATTACCCCAATCGAAAATTAAAATCATTTGTTTTTTTTCTTTGTTATATTATAAAATGAGATACATTTTAAATCTATGATATTTATATGATTGTCTCTTCTTCAGAATTTATTAAAAGTGCATCTAAATTGTCAGAATGTCCCCCAGAAAAATATCCTGAATTTGCCTTAGTTGGTAGATCCAATGTAGGAAAATCTTCACTTATTAATATGATTACCCAACGCAAACAACTCGCAAAATCTTCAGTAACTCCAGGAAAAACTCAATTACTGAACTATTTTCTGATTAATAATATTTTCTATTTGGTTGATTTGCCATGATATGGATATGCAAAATATAGTAAAAACAAAAGAATAGAATGGATGGATACTATGCAAGAATTTCTTACTCAAAGATCAACACTCAAGACAGTGTTTGTACTTGTTGATTGATCAATATCACCTCAAAATATTGATTTTGATTTTATGGAAATTCTTAGAGAAGAACATATTCCTTTTGAAATTATTATAACTAAAACAGATAAAGTAAATCAAAAAGAACTCCATAAAAACATAACATCGTTCCAAAAATGATATACAGAACGTTTTGCTCAACAACCAGAATTATTTATAACTTCAAGTGTTAAATGAAGAGGTAAAGATAAAATTTTGGAAAAAATAACAACATTTTTAATATAAGAAAAAAACCTTAGAAGATCTTCCAAGGTTCCTTTGAATCTTATCAAAAGAACAGGACAGGTGATGATAAACCAATGAATTATCCATAAGAAATAAGATACCAAAGGTAAAATATATCAAATACAATAAAACATACAAAGAAATCACAAGTCCTATATTGAACAAATACTATTTTTACTATAATACAAAGCCGGTTTTAATCAACAATATATTTTACAAAGCAGATAGTTTAATCTTTAATCTTTTATCTGATATTTCTTTTGCAAGAAATATAGTATTTGTAAGGGAACAGAAGTTCTCAATAGCATATATTCAAAACAAGTCCGAACATATAAATATCAAATCCAATAATTGATAATCTAACAAACCCAAAATCAGAATATATAGTATATACAAGATAAACCAAAGGTAAATCAAACTATAAACAGATAAAAGATCCAAGGAAAGAATAGAAAACCAATATATATCTCCTTTTCAGATCAGCTAGCTAATAAAAAAAGAAATATAAATGGAGTGATGATACAAAAACAATACAGGTCAATTTGTTCTATGATAAAGATCCTACACCATCAGATAATAAAATTTTTATATCCTTTATCTTTTGATGACAATATAAGTATATACGAAAAATATATATTTGTCAAATTTTTGATAAGTTTTTTTAAAATAAATAATATACTGATTATTTTCTTGTTATTTAGTCTGAAAATCGTAGCATGGGTACATATATTTTTATGATTATACAATTACTACTATGTTATTTAGTGAATGTTGATTAAAACCATGATTATTAAAATCTTTGACTGCTATGGGGTACAAAGAAGCTACATCAATTCAAGAAAAAGTATTGAAGATAGCCCTTACAGGAGCAAATATTGTAGGGCAATCTCAAACATGAACAGGAAAAACAGCAGCTTTTTTGCTTCCTGTACTCAATAAAATTGATACAAATAGAAAATCTGTTCAAGTATTGATTCTTGCTCCGACTAGAGAATTAGTTGTTCAAATAGGAGAGGAAATTAGAAATCTTACAAAATTTTATGGAGTAAGTTTTGCCTGTTTGTATTGAGGAGCAAGTCCCAACGTACAAAAAGATAAACTCAAAAGAAGTCCATCAATTGTCGTTGCAACTCCAGGAAGATTAATGGATTTTATGAATCAAAAAGTGATAGATATAAGAACAGTCGACTATTTTATTCTCGACGAAGTTGATAGAATGTTGGATATGGGGTTTGTGCGTGATATCAAAAAAATTCGAGCACAATTACCATCAGTCAAACAAACGTATACGTTTTCTGCAACAATGAATAATGATATGAAAACCATTATCAAAGAGCATATTTCTCATTATGAATTTATAAAAATAGGAGAAGAAGTTACTGTAGATAAAATTCAGCATAGATATATTCCTATCGACCATGAACAAAAATTATTTAATGTAATTTCTTTGATAGCAAAACATCCCGATGATA
>CAZPFR010000023.1:4869-9901 GCA_964586005.1 uncultured Candidatus Peribacteria bacterium
CATGAACAAAAATTATTTAATGTAATTTCTTTGATAGCAAAACATCCCGATGATAAAATCATTATTTTTACCCATACCAAAAGAAATACAAAAACAATTCACCAAATTTTAATCTGAGATGGATTCAATGCAGGACTACTGAACGGAGATATGGCTCAGGGAAAAAGACAGTCTACACTCAACGATTTCAAACAAAATAAAATTACTATTTTAGTTACTACTGATGTTGCTGCAAGAGGATTAAATATGGAAAATGTTGGTCTTGTTATCAATTTTGATGTACCAGCTGATGCCAAAAGTTATATTCATAGAATTGGAAGAACAGGAAGAGCTGGAGCATCAGGAAAAGCAATTATGTTAGTTTCCCCCTTGGAAAGATCGTTGTTACAAGATATTGAAAAAACACATAAAATCAGAATTCAACAATCAGAACATATTGCACAAATAGATAAACAATGAGCATATTGAAATCTTCGTCTGGATAGATCCACCGATAAAAAATGAGGGAGAAATCCAATGCCTAGAAAGCGTCTAAGTCCCACCCAAAAATATGGAAAGCTCCCTTCTTTTGACGATGAGAAACCGATAAAAACAGAAAATAATTATCGTAGTAATCCAAAACATAAACACCATAAATCTGGTCTATGAGCAAAAAATAGAAATATAGATAAAAATACCCAATCCCAGAAATGACAATTTAGATGAATGGGTAAACCAAAACATAGATAACAAAAAAAGACGGATGTATCCGTCTTTTTACTTAACCAATTTTCATAGATCAATAGTCTCCAAATAATTTAATTGACTAACAAAGACTTCATCATGACTAACTATTATCATTGCTCATTGATATTTATTTAATGACTCAGC
Source organism: uncultured Candidatus Peribacteria bacterium (assembly GCA_964586005.1). Classification (GTDB taxonomy): domain Bacteria; phylum Patescibacteriota; class Gracilibacteria; order Absconditabacterales; family Absconditicoccaceae; genus UBA5124. Next base: position 5,740 of record CAZPFR010000023.1, read on the forward strand.
AATCACAGGAAGGTGACGAAAATTGATATGATTTGTTGGTTCATCTAGGATAAGAAGATGTGGTTTTTGAAGTACAAATCTTGCATAACAAAGAAGTCATTTTTGTCCTTCAGAAAGTGATCAAATAGTGTTTTTTAATAAACTACCAGTAAGTAGAAATTGCGAAGCAACACGATAAATATCTTGATCAGTTGTATCACCAGCAACTTCATGAAGATCATCCCATACTATCTTTTCCATATCCAAAGCGTCAAAATCTTGACTATAATATCATACTTTTACATCATCATGAATCATTGCATCTTTATCATGAGCATTAACAAGTTTTTTGAGCAGGGTGGATTTTCAAATTCCATTTGGTCCAGACAGAATATATTTTTGTCCTTTTTTGATAACAAGTTGTAATTTGTGAGTAACTACTTCATGAGATGAATTCATAAGACCTATCTTATTGATAGAAACAATAGCCCCAATGTAATTATCAAATGGAATGACAAATTCTTTGATAGTTTTATCGTCCTTTCTTATTTCTACAATATTATCTTCAGCCTCTTCAACTTCATCTCTCATTTTACTCGCTAATTTACGCATTTTTCCTCATTTATTAGAAAAGAAATTAATTTTTTCTTTAGCATCAGCAATTTTCTTTTCAGCTCTTGCATTCTGCATTTGTTCTTTTTCTATTTGTGCAGCAATTTGCTCTACTACATCATAATAATCTCACCAATATTGCTCAACTTGGCAACGAACTTTGTTTAAATACAAAACTCCATCAGTAAATAAATTAAGAAAATCAGCATCATGACTAATAACAACAACCGTTTTGTCGTAAGACATCAAAAAACTAATTAAATCACCAATTCCGGTTTTATCAAGATTGTTTGTCGGTTCATCCAATAAAAGGATATCCGGATGCTGAATCATAGCGTATGCCAATAATAATCTTGCTTGTTGTCCTCCTGAAAATTCTTTAATTGATTTATTAGTAGGAGCATTAAAATTAACAGCTTTGAGGACCTCAGTTATTTTCTTATCTATCTGATAATCTTTTTCTTCAAACGCTGTTTCAAAAAATTCTTTGATAGAGAGATCTAGTTGATCTCTAGGAATTACCTGTCTTGCAATGGCTATAGTATTTCATTGAACAATATGTATTTTTCCAGCTTGTGGAGTAAGTTCTCATGTAATCATTTTGAATATAGTTGATTTTCAAGCACCATTTTGTCCCATAATGGTGATTTTTGTATTTTGACGAAGTGAAAAACTACTTTCTATCAGAATAGGATGTTTACCATCATTATAAGCAAACGAAACTTCATCAAAACGTAATATAACAGGATTCTGATTATTTGACATATTATTATATACTATTAATATAAATTTATTGATCTAATTTACCTGCTTTTTGTGCAACCTTTCTAGCATTTTCTGTGAGATAAATTTTTCTAATTCTGATATTTTTTGGAGTAATTTCTACATATTCATCTTGTCCGATATATGCAAGACAGTCTTCCAATGTCATAGTAACAATTGGTTCAAGTCTCATTGCTTCATCGTTTCAGCTTTCTCTAACATTGGTTTGTTGTTTGTTTTTAGTAAGATTTACATTCATATCTCCAGGTTTTGCACTCTCTCAAACAATCATTCATTCATACATTTCAGAAGCAGGCTGTATAAAAATTTCACCTCTTTCTTGAAGTTTTCGGATACTATATTTCATAGATTTTCCTGTTTCCTGACTAATCATTGATCCCGTTGTCCTTCTTGGAATATCTCATTTATGTTCGGTATAATGAGAAAAAGAACTATACATAATTCCTTCTCCTTTGGTAAGCAAGACAAATTTGGATCTAAATCCAAGTAATCATCTTGTTGGTACATCAAATTGGAGGGTAGTAAGTCCATGATGTGTCATCATATCTGTTAGTTGTCATTTTCTTTTTGCAAGAAGATCAATAATAGTTCCTGATAAATTTTCATCTACACTAATAACAACATGTTCGATTGGTTCCATTTTTTGTCCGTTCTCTATTTTGAAAATTACTTGTGGTGCAGAAACTTGAAGCTCAAATCATTCTCTTCTCATCGTTTCAATCAATACAGATAAATGAAGTTCACCTCTTCCAGCAACAGTAAATCTATTTCATCATTTATCAAAATCTATTTCCAATCCTACATTTGTTTGTAGTTCTTTTTGGAGTCTTTCCATAATATTTCTAGAAGTTACGAGTTTTCCTTCGCGTCATGCAAAAGGGGAATCATTAACAAGAAAATCCATTTTTAGTGTAGGCGCATCTACTTTGATGTGAGGAAATGGTTCACATCATTCTACACCAATAGTTTCTCCTACATAGATATTCGGTAATCATGCGATAGTTACAATATCTCCGCATTGAGCACTTTGAGCCTCTACTCTTGAAAGTCAAAGTGTTGTATATAGCTTTGAAATCCTTCATTTTCTTTTATTTCCTTCATTATCAAATACGATAACATCTTGTCCTGTACGAACACTTCCCTCATAGATTCTTCCAATACCAAGTCTTCCAACGAAATCATCATATCCAAGGTTTGCAACTTGCATACGAAAAGGTTTATCAGAATAATCAGGTGCTTCAGGAACCATTTTTTCTATGAGTTCAAACAAAGGAGTGATAGTCCCTGTTGTTTTTGCTTCCTCAAGATCTTTGAGATCATTGAATGCATATCAACCTTTGGCACTACAGTAAATCACGGGAAAATCCATTTGTTCCTCGCTAGCTCAAAGGGTGAAAAATAAATCAAAAAGCTGATCAACTACCCAATGTGGTCTAGCTGTGTCTTTGTCAATTTTGTTAATTACAACTATTGGTTTTATTCCAAGTTCCAACGATTTTTTGAGAACAAATTTTGTTTGGGGCATCGGTCATTCATAAGCATCAACTACCAAAAGTACACTATCAACCATTTTGAGTGCTCTTTCTACTTCACTTCCAAAATCAGCATGTCCTGGAGTATCTATAATATTTATCGTATTTCCATTATAGTGCACTGAAGTATTTTTTGAATAAATAGTTATTCATCTTTCTTTTTCCTGATCATTACTATCCATAATTAAAGTCTGATCTTCTAGTTGTTTCATTGTTCCTGATTGCGTAAGGAATGCATCAACTAAGGTTGTTTTTCCATGATCTACATGGGCAATAATTGCTATATTTCTGATAGCCATAATATACATCTATTGAATAAAAAAAACCGCACAAATGCGGATTGGTAATAGTAATCTGCGTTATTGATTATAAATAATATTCTGTTATTGTAATAATGTATAAGGAATTGTTGAAGAAAAGCAAGCGTGTTTCATTACCTTAAAAAAATCTTTAGATATTTCCTTGATAAAAAAATGGGATTATATACATACTTAACTATATTTTATATTTTATACATATGATATGTATCGTACGCATACCTGTTGACAACTTACTGCACAAAATGAAGGAGAGCAAATTATCCTTTCTTGATGGGTAAATAAAATAAGAAATTTATGATGAATGACGTTTATAGATCTTCGTGATAGATATGGAATTACTCAGATTACCATAAATCCTGAAGAAGGACAAATACAATTGGAAAATATGGATAAGCTAGAAGATATTAAAGCTGAATATACACTTCAAATAGATGGAACGGTAATTACCAGACCACAAAATATGATAAATAAAGATATGATTACTGGTGAAATAGAAATCAAAGCCAGTAAAATAAAGGTACTGACCAAATCAAAAGTACTTCCATTTCCTATTGTAGATATACCAAACACAAGTGAAGAAAACAGATTCAAATATAGATATCTTGATCTTAGAAGAAAAAAAATTCTAGAAAATGTAATATTTAGATCACAAATGACAACATTTACGAGAAATTGGTTTACTCAAAACAATTTTCTTGATGTACAAACACCAATTTTTACTGTTTCGTCACCAGAAGGTGCTAGAGATTTTCTAATCCCTTCCAGAGTAAATCCAGGTCAATGTTATGCGTTACCTCAAGCTCCTCAACAATATAAACAACTTCTCATGATCGGAGGTATTGATAAATATTTTCAAATTGCTCCTTGTTTTCGTGATGAAGATCCTAGAGCAGATAGGCATTCTTGTGAATTTTATCAAATTGATTGTGAAATGTC
>CAZPFR010000024.1:0-1596 GCA_964586005.1 uncultured Candidatus Peribacteria bacterium
AAATTAGCATTATGATGAGTAGCTGCTGCATTAGTACTGGCTTTGTGAGCTACCTGATTTTGATATGTTGTTAGAAAAAAAAATCAGATTATTACGACAAAAAATGATGCATTGCATGATGCTAATCAAGAATTACAAGTTCTTAACAATACTGTCACCCAAAATAATAAACAATTACAATCTCAACAAGATAGTATTGAAGCAAGTATAAAATACGCTTCTAGAATACAAAAATCTATTTTGTTTAATGACATTCAAAAACATTTTCCTAGGTCTTTTGTTTTTAGTAGACCGAGAGATATTGTTGGTTGAGATTTTTATTTTTCTGCTGATACGTTGAATTGAAAAAAAATGCTTGCAGTAGGGGATTGTACAGGACATGGTGTTCCTAGTGCTTTGCTTACTATTTTTGGAAATGTACATATTAAAAAACTTTTGGAAACGTCTCAGCAACCTTCAGATATTATTTCTTGATTGGATAAATTATTTATAGATCAATATAATCAAGAAAAATCGTATAATTCTGATAATATATTAACCAGTGATTCAATGGATATAGCATGTTTGTTTTACGATCCTCAGAATGCTATTTTAGAATATAGTGTTTCTTCGAGACCGATTCTTTTGCTTAGAAATTGAGAATTAACAAGATTATGAACTGATTTTCCTGTAGATGTTGGTTTGGAAACAAAACCTTCTTCTTTTTCTTGATTTATTACATATCAAGAACAGTTACAACCTTGAGATGAAATTTTTCTATCTAGTGATGGTGTTTCTGATCAGTTTGTTTGAAAAACATGAAGAAAATTATGATCAACTGCTTTTAATGATTTTCTGAAAAAATTATCTAATATTCCTGTAGCAGAGAGAAGTTCTTATACACAAAGATTTTATTCTGATATTATGAAAAAATCTGATTGAAATCAATGTGATCAGGTTGATGATATGTTACTTGTTTGATTTGTTGTTTAATGTTGTTGATTTTTTGGTAAGAAAATGTATATCTAAACTGACATAATTTTTTGTCATTTTTTTTATTTTGATTTATTGTTGTATTATGAGAATACCTATTTGAATTTCCAATAGACACATCCATTTATCTCAAATAGATGCTGAAAAACTTTTTTGAAAATGATATGAATTTTCTGTTTTAAAAGAACTTTCTCAGCCTGGTCAATATGCATATCAAGAAACTGTTTCCTTGAAAGGTCCTAAATGACAGATTGATTGAGTGAGGATTCTGGGACCTTGTAGAAAACAAACACAGGTTGAATTGTTGTTGGCTGATTGATTTAAATTGGGAATACAATGTCCTATTAAATTATCTGGTGATGTTCAATGAACTCCTTGATGTGAAGTGATTGGTCCTGTTGGATCTATTGTTTTGGATCATTGATGTATTGTAGCAAAAAGACATTTACATATTACTGTTGCAGAGGCGAAAGATGCTGGTCTTGTTGATTGACAAGAAATTAGTGTTAAAACACAAGGTGAGAGATGACTTGTTTTTGAAAATGTTATTGTTAGAATTTCAGATTTATTTGCATTGGATATGCATATTGATTTGGAAGAAGCCAATGCTGCTGGTTTAGGTGC
>CAZPFR010000024.1:1696-7217 GCA_964586005.1 uncultured Candidatus Peribacteria bacterium
TTATAAAAAATTTTAATATTTAAAATATATGATATGAAAATATTAGTCTTGAATGCGGGGAGTTCTTCGTTGAAATATCAGTTGATATCTATGCCAGAATGAGATGTTTTGTCTAAATGATTAGTTGATAAAATTGCTATTGAATGAACTGTTATTAAACATGTGGGAAGAGATGGAAAATTTGAAATTTTAGAAAATTTGGAAAATCATAGTATTGCATTGAAAAAAATTTTGGAATTACTGATTGATCCTGTTCATGGAATTTTATCTTCTTTGCAAGAAATTGATGCTGTTGGTCATAGAGTAGTTCATGGATGAGAACATTTTGTATCATCTACACAAATTGATGATTTTACAAAACAAAAAATAAATGAACTCTCAGATTTAGCTCCTTTACATAATCCGGCTAATTTGATGTGAATTTATGCAGTAGAAGCAATTTTACCTAATGTTCCAAATATAGCTGTTTTTGATACTTCTTTTCATCAGACAATGGAACCATCTGCTTATATGTATTCTATTCCTTATAAATATTATGAAAAATATAAAATCAGAAGATATTGATTTCATGGTACATCTCATAAATATGTTTCTCATAGAGCTGCGGAACTTTTGGAAAAAGATATTAAAAATCTGAAAATTATTGTTTGTCATGTAGGTAACTGAGCTAGTGTTTCGGCTATTGATTGATGAAAAGTTGTAGATACTTCTATGTGATTTACTCCGCTTGAATGATTGACAATGGGTACAAGATCCGGAGATTTAGATCCTGCAATTATTGCTTTCTTGATGAAAAAAGAACATATGACTATTGAAGAAATTGATCATATGCTCAATAAACAAAGTTGAGTTCTTGGTATTTCATGAGTTTCTAGTGATATGAGAGATATTGAAGATGGACATATTGATGGTAAGCCACAAGAAACTTTGGCTTTGGAAATTTATGTCAATAAAATTGTAAAATATATAGGTTCTTATACAGCTACCTTAAATGGTTGTGATGCTGTTGTTTTTACCGCTGGTACTTTGGAAAATTCTGCATATATTAGGAAAATGATAGCAGATAAACTTACTTGGCTTGGGATTACTTTGGATGAATCCAAAAATAATTTTAGAGGTGAAGAAAGAGTTATTTCAACACCTGATTCTAGAACTGTTTTGATGGTTGTACCAACCAATGAAGAATATATGATAGCGAAAGAAACCTATGATTTGTTGAAATAACTAAAAATCTACAGAGTAGTGAGTGACAATAAAAATCTTTTTTGATGTGGGATTGGTTGCTATACCAACTCCCATTTTTTTAAATTGAGGTGACATTACTGCTTTGTAATGAGATCCATTTCTTGATTTTTCACTTAAAAAGAAATCAAAAACTTTATTTAATGATCCTATTGTTTCATCTGTACAATCTGATTTTTTACATGACATTATTCTTCGTCATATATTTTCTGAAAAATTAGGATTTCAATTTATTTCTTTTCAGAAAGTTATTCATTGTTCTCAAAACCGATTTTTAATAGTATTATAATTATAATATCAATCACTAGAAGATCTTTTGTGTGTTGAATAATTGAGTTTTGCTAAATATTGAGCTCGTGTTGTTGCTGTTTCTTCTAGTTGTAAATCATAGGTATATCCGTCTAATTTTTTTGTTACTCTTTCTGTATTATGTTTTTCTAACCAATATGTTCTAATTTTTTCTTCGTTGATGTTTGTAATTTCTCATAATCATTTGTTTTTTGTTGATTTTTCTATTTCTGTTATTTTTGATTTGAGATATGTTGTTAATGCTTCTTTGATTTTTTGATCGATACTTGATAAAGTGTTTATTTTTGTAATATATTTTTGATAATTCTGTTTTTTTTGAAGATCGGTTTGTTTTGTATTTGTAGTTTGGATGTCGTTTAGTATTGTTGTTACTGTTTGTTTGTAATCTCAATTAACAATATTGATACAACCTAAAAAAAATAATCAGAATAATAAATATTTTAACTTCTTCATTATATTTAAAATAATAATAAAATATAGTTTTATTTTATACGGAACTTTTTGTAATTATCAAATTGAAATTAATATTGCTTTTTTGGGGAAACTTTGTACATATATTCATAATGCTTTATTATTAATCTCTTCGCATGGTTTCTTATGTTGTAGAGTCTTTTCGTTCTTATTTTGATGGGGGTGTTGTTTTTAATCCTTTATTTTTGATATTGTTAGTTTGATTCTTTATTCAATTTTTGAAAGTTATTATAGATATTTTTAGATATAAAGCGTTTTGCTTTGATCATTTTTTTTCTTCATGATGATTTCCTTCTTTTCATACTTGATTATCGAGTAGTTTAACTATGTTTGTTTTGTTAGAATATTGAATAGATAGTGTTTTATTTGCTATTGTATTTTGTTTTTCTTTGTTGTTTGCTTATGATGCTATGAATATTAGATTTCAAGCTGGTCAGCATGCACATTATATTAATAAACTTAGGTTTGAACTTCAATGAATATTATTTAAGGAAACAAAAAAAAATGTTTTAAAAGAAAGAATTTGACATACACCTTTGGAAGTTTTAGGATGATTTGTTATTGGTTCTTTACTAACATATATTTTATATTATCTTTTGTATATTCAATAAAATTTTATATATTTTTCCTTTTTTATGGTTCAATTTGTTGTTCAGAAAAAATTTACCAAAAATACTACTACAATATCTTCATCTAAAATTATTGGTAAAAAAACTACTTCTTTGATTCGTAGGATTCCTAGTGTCTTTTTTTGGATTTTTTTTCTTATTATTATTGGTATTTACTGAATATTTCTTTTATTGAAATATACTATTTTTGATTCTGAATATCGTATCACAAAAGTTGATTATACAGTCAGTAGCATTGAAATTTATGATGATCCTTATGTTTATAAAGAAATATCCAATAATATTAAAGGAGAAAATTATTATTTGTTGTCTTGGAATAGAACAAAAATAGCTTCTAAAATAAAACAAAAATATCCTCTTGTTTCAGATATTTTAATAAAATATACTAAGCCAAATACATTATTAGTTAAGGTTTTATTTGATACACCTCAACTTCTTGTTCTGCATAATAGTAAAAAATTTTGAGTTTATAAAGATTCTTTGTTTGAAATACTTTCATGAAATTTACTCTGAAGTTCTTGAGTTGTTCGTTTGGAAATATTATCTTTTGATTCTTGATGAGCGTTGACTGGTTTGTTTTTTCGTGAATCTGTAGATGATTTATTGCAAGATATTTATTTGATAAAAGAATGATTTCCTGAAATTTCTCGTCTATCTTATATTCCATGATGACATAGAATGATTGTTCATGTTTGAGAAAATAAAAAGATATATATAAATAATGCTATAGATATTGTTTGGCAGATTGAAAATTATAAACTTCTTAAAAAATATTATTCAGATTTTAAATTATTAAAAGAAATTGATTTATGAAGTTTAGAATCTGATAAAGTTATTGTTAGTCGTTAGTTATAAAAATTGTATTGAGTATAAATGATTTTATCTTAATTTATATTAAATAGATTATGAACGAAAAATTTATGTTGGAGGCGATTAAATTGTCACAGGAAAATATTGAACGTAATTTTTGATGACCATTTGGTGCTGTTGTTGTAAAAGATGGGGTAATAGTTTGAAGATGATCTAATAAAGTAACATCTACTAATGATCCTACAGCTCATGCTGAGATTCTTGCTATCCGTGATGCTTGTCAAAATCTGTCTACATTTCAACTTAATGGTTGTGAATTATATGCTAGTTGTGAACCTTGTCCTATGTGTTTAGGTGCTATTTATTGGTCGAGATTTGATAAAATATATTATGCAAATACCAAAGAAGATGCTGCTAATATTTGATTTGATGATGCTTATATTTATAAAGAATTGTCTATATCTATAATAGATAGACATTTATCAATAAATCAATTACTTCGTGAACAAGCTATAAAAGTATTTGATAAGTGGATTAAAAAGCAAGATAAAATTTTATATTAGTTTTTGATTCTCTAATGTATAAAAAAGACTTTCCGATATTTGAAAATAATCCATGATTAGTTTTTTTGGATAATTGAGCTAGTTGTCAAAAACCTAAATTGGTAATTGATGGTGTTTCAGATTTTGTATCTCATGATTATGCTAATATTCATAGGTGATTATACGATCTTTCTGAAAGATCTGAAATACTTTATCATGAAAGTAAAGTATCTATTTCTGGTTTACTTTGATGTAAATTAAATGAAATTTTTTATACATATAATTCAACATATGCAATAAATATTATTGCTTGAGCATTAGTTAGAAGTAAATTTTTGCAAAAATGAGATGTTGTTTTGCTTGGTATTTGGGAACATCATGCTAATATTTTGCCTTGGCAGGTTCTCTCTCAGGAATATGGTTTTGAATTACAATTTTTTTGAATTCGTGAAGATTTTTCATGCGATTTTGATGATTTTTCTCAAAAATATACTGATAAAGTAAAGGTTGTTGCATGTAGTCATGTTTCCAATGTGACAGGTCAAATTTATGATGTAAAAAAAATAAAAGAAAAATTAAATGATACTACTTTTTTCTTAATTGATTGATCTCAATCAGTTCCTCATTTTTCTGTGAATGTTGATAATATTGGTTGTGATGCCTTGGTGTTTACAGGTCATAAAATGATGGCTTATACTTGAATTTGATGAGCATTTCTCAAAAAAGAATGGATGAAAAAATTGTCTCCTATGATTTTAGGTTGAGGAACTATTCAGGATGTTTCTGTTGAGTGACATATTTTAGCTTCGAATTCTGATAAATTTGAGGCATGAACACCAAATATTATCGGTGCTGTCAGTTTATTAAAAGCTATTGAGTATATTGATAGTGTTGGTGGTATGCAAAAAATATGGGAACATGAACAAAAATTAGTAAAAAAAGCTTTGGAATTATTTAGATCATTGTTTGATAAAGTTGAATTGATTTGAACATGTATTCCAGAAAATAGAGTAGGAGCATTTTCTTTTGTTTTGAAACATCAATCAAATTTTAATAAAATCTGAGAAATTTTTGCTAGTCATAATATTGCAGTTCGTTGTGGCTGACATTGTGCGTATCCATTACATAAACATTTACATATTTGATGAACTTGCAGGATGAGTACCTATCTTTATAATGATGAGAAAGATATTGAGAGATTTTTTGAAGTTTTGAATCAAATATAAAGAAAAAATATATCACCGTTCTCAGTTTATATTTCTTAATAACAAAATATATAAACAATAATATATATGTCAAGTTTAATCTGTCTTTGTTAGGCAGATTTTTTGTTTTTGTTTTCTTTTGGGTATATACTTATTTATCTTTTATTTTTAATTGATTATTTATGGATAAAATAAATTGATTAGATACTGATCAAATCAAAGATTCTATTTGAAAAATCAAACAATTAGTTGAATCTCTAAAAAAAGAAATTAAAGATTTTGATCTTCAAAAAAAATCTATGTCTAATGAACA
>CAZPFR010000024.1:7317-9683 GCA_964586005.1 uncultured Candidatus Peribacteria bacterium
CACTACAGCTCAAAATTGACGCAATAGCTAATAATAAACTAGATTTGGCAAAAGATTTTGATGGGAAAGCAGATCGTTTAATAAATCTTCTTGATGATTTCGAAAAAGGTAAAATTACTTCTTTGGAGGATATATCCAAAAAACATCCTCAAATTATTAAAGAACTTTGAAATAAAAATTTTCTTGAATCTCAAAAAAGATATTTAAAATCTCTCAATATAAAAGCACAAAATGAATATGATCGTATGGCAGATATTGAGAAAAAATTAAAAAATACAGATGCAGAACTCAAAAAGATTCAATCAGAAGCAGAAATAAAATTAAAAGAGCTTGATAATGCAGCAAAAAATGCTGATGCTTCAACCAAGAAAAAACTTCAATTGGAAGCAAAAAAAATTGTTGATAATTATAATCAAAAAGCTGTTGTTTTGGAACAACATACTTGATTGCAATTGACTCATATGAATCCAATTGAAACTCAGAGATTATCAAAGATTGGCGTAGTTGATAATTTTCTTAAATTCAACGGTACAATTGATAATTTTTTCAAAAGTAAAAAAACTTGAGCAAAAGTAGGAAAATTTATGATAGGATGTTCTCTTTTGTCTTTGGCAAGTGATTATGCAAAATGAGAAAAAAGTTGATGGCAAACAACTAAGGAAATTTGAGATATTTGAGCTGGTATGGTGCCTTTTGCTGGTTGAGCGTATGATTTATGGACTTCTATCACCTGAAAATGATTTGCCTGAAATTTGAATACTGGAGATAGAGTAATGAGATGAGTTGTTTGATGAGCTTCTTTGATTCTTGATGTTGCATGATTATTTACTTTTGGTGCTTGAAATGCTCTTAGTGCTTGATTGAAAGCTTCTGTAAAATGATGAACTGCTGTTGCTAGAGCATGAAAGACAATTTCTAAAGCCGAAAAAATAGGAAAAGGAGTGGTAAAATGAGCTGAAGTAGTAATGACTTGAACTAAAGTTCTTTGATTTGGGTTCCTTTGATATACTTTCGTAATGTGAGCCGTACCTTTGGTCATGGAAGTAGATAAAATACTTACTCCTGATGTAAAATTAGATTAATATTTATTTTGTTTTGTACTGATGAGTTTATACACCTTTATAGAAAAATGAAAAGATATTCTTTCTTCTGATAAAAAAACGAAGAAAGATATTTCTGTTGTTGAAAAAGAAAAAATAATTGATATTAAAACTACCTTTCAAAATACAAAAGATTCTCTAAAAATACTTAAAGAATCTATATCTTCTGAAACAACTTCTGATATAAAAAAACAACAAAACACTTATTTTGCTGATTATATTAAAAATTTGTTGGGATTTTCTGTTTTGTCTGACGATAATAAACAACAACTTCAACACCTTGATTCAAAAATCACCAATAATGAACTATTGGAACAGAATGATGTTGATCTTGTTATTAGTATAGTATCTGATCTTGAAAAAAAATCAGAATTATTAAATGAAATTGATAGAAAAAAAATAAAAGAACTTCAGAAAATATTGGATACAAATAAATCTTCATTACTTTTGCTTAAAAATACTATTAAAGAGGTTGTTCCAACTTTGGAAGATGTTCAAAAGAAAGCTATTGAAAAAATTAAATCAGACTTGGAAGAAAAATGGTGGTCAAAATGGCTTGCTGGTCCTATTTATGATTATCTTATGGATAAATATATTTATAAAGAATCTATTTCTTCATTTAAAAATTGGCTTATGGGGTCTGTGTGAATTAGTATTGTTGGTTTGTTTGTTTCCAAAGATTTGAAAAAACTTTTGAAAGGTATAGATACCATGTCTTTGGAGGAACTTAGTTCTTTACTGGGAGAACCTATAGTTGGTGATATTAAAAATTTGGGAGATTTGTGAGCAGAGACTTTTGAACAGGAAAAGGAACGTTTGAGTGGTTCTATGTTATCTTTTTTTGAACAAAAATTTTGAAGGACTATAGACAAAGACAAATTTACTCTTGTTTGTAGCGAATGGTTTGATGAACGAAAATCTAAGATAGCATTATGAAAAAAAGTTGAAGAATTTAATCAAGCTATGTTTGCAAAAAATTGAGAGTTTGATCTTTTTGGTGAAACTATTTGATTGCTTGTTGCACCACCAAAAGCTATTTTGGATTTGTTTTTTAGATTAACAACAGCGTGAATTATTTCTTGGGATGAGTTGATGATTGATTGAGTTATGATGCCGTCTGGTGAAATGATTTTACATCTATGACAATCTTCGGTTGGATTGTTTTCCAATACTATGAAAACGGTTTTTGGTTCTATGTCTATACAAGATTTGTCCGAATATATTAAAGAACACAAAGATAGATTAAATTTGGATTCTCAAATGGCT
>CAZPFR010000025.1:0-6567 GCA_964586005.1 uncultured Candidatus Peribacteria bacterium
ATTTTCACGTTATTAATAGATATTTTATGATTGACTGTAGTAATCCCTGCATATCCAAATCTCGTAGGATATTTTCATACTGACTATTTTATTATTTCGCTTGGAGTAACTCTTTTTGCATTATTTGGATTATTATCTAGTCCTATATTATGAGTTATTTCTGATAAATATGGAAGAAGACCAGTGTTGTTGATTTCTGTTTTTTTCACATTTTTGAGTTATGTAATTATAGCATTATCTTGAAATATTTATATTTATTTATTAGCGAGAATTATTGCAGGTATGGCATCAGGTAATATATGAGCTGTCCAATCTATTCTCAGTGATATTTCTACAGATCATAAAGAACGCGCAGCAAATTTATGATTGTTTGGTGCTGTTTTTGGAATAGGATTTATTATTGGACCGGCAGTTGGAGGACGATTACTAGGATATGGGGTAAAAATACCGTTTATTATTAGTGGAATATTGGCATTATTCAATCTTGCTTTCATTTTCCGATGAGTCCCTGAGACAAATAAACTTCTAGAGAAAGGAAAAAAAATACGTATTGGAGTAATTCGTATTTTTAAAGATATGTTTGTCTCAAACGAGAAAAAATATTATCTCATCTTTCTAATTGTAAATCTGGCGATGATGATTTATCAGATGACATTTACATTATATCTAGCCAAACGTTTTGGTATGTGATGAGAACAAAGTTGATATATTATGGCATTGTTTTGAGCCATTATGGTTATCAATCAATGATTACTATTGAAACAATTTCGACTTAAGAAATTTTCTAACAAAAGATTGGTTACGATTAGTTTATTCTGAATGATTTTTTGTTATCTTTGAGCATTTTTGTTTCAATGATGTATTCCTGTTATTATATTTGTTTCGTTAAGTAGTATATTTTGATGAATTTTTCGTCCTGTTTTTCAAAATATGATGTTGGGTAATAGGCATGATGTTTGATTTGTAAATGGAAATATTTCTGCACTTGCAAATCTTGCTAATATATTCTGACCTATTATTGGTGGATATCTTATTAATATAAACGTTTCCCCATTTGCTTTGGTCGCTGGGTTAATTGCACTCGCTTATATCTATGCTAAAAGAAATCTTGGTAGCCATATAGAATAATGGAATAGTAAGCTACTTTTACGTTAAAAATTATTTTGAAAATTTTATTTTATCATATATATTTAGCTTATTATCTAAAGCATTCAATCAAATACCAGTAGCTCATCCGATTACAAATCCAATTAAAGCATATAGAAATATCATTGCCCATCTAAAATTCTCCATATCAAGTCCCTTTTTAAAATTGATTTTATAGATTTCTTTTGTTAATGTTATTATTTCATCAGCTAACTTACTAGCTTCTTTTTGTGAAGATAATGCTTTTACATATCATACTTCAATAAATTCGTTTATTTTTTTCTCTAGTAATGGTACTTTTATACTAGTAGATGTTATCACTTTTTGCATTTCTTTTAGATTATCATTTATTTGGATTCATAAATCTAGTGTATTATTTGCAATTTGAAATTCTTTGGGACCGTCATCATCACGTGAAGTTGTTTTATATGTTTCATTTTGAGCTGTTTTTGTTGCATCAACTCGCTCTATAGCGCTATTATTTAATTTGGGATAAAGTGATTCTACATTATTTATATTTTCTAATATTGTCGATCCTGTATACCAAGTATTAGCAATAGACAACAATTCTTCTTGAGTTAATCTTTCGTGTGGCAACATGTTTCTACTTTTTTCTGCTGCATACTCTCCCTCTGCATTAGTTTCATTACTCTTTAAAATATTTTCTTCTAATTTAATTGTTGGTATTTTCGTAAAAAGTTCTGTAAGATCTTTTGCTCAAGCTTCTCCATATTCTTTTTTATACTCATAACTATGAGTTGTATTGTCATATACTTGTACCGGACGTAGTTTTGAACGCAGATTTCACTTAGAATCTATAGTTGTTTTAAGTTGTAATTCTGTATGATAATTATCTGTATGACTATCATCCCATGATTTATCCATATTGTCGTTTATAACATCAAGAGAATTTCCAATTATTTTATACTTATCTAATGTATTACTAATTTGTGGAATATAGTCTGGTACTTGAGTTACTAAATCCTTTAGATTATATTTATAAATATTTTTGAGTTCCATAGCATTGTAGATGTTTGTAGCAAATAATTCGTTTTCTTTGGCTGGTAAATTACCTTGAGCTTGATTATATGCCTCAAAAATTTTCATACACATATCATTTATCTTCATTTCATATTCTGATATTTCTCCTACTTTTATATTATCTCTTGCTGCTTGTCTTTCTACTGCTTCTATCTCAGAGAACGCTAAAGGAATTTTTTCTGCACGTTTTGATTCTGATTTTGTTCAATTATAAGTTCATATACCCGCTCAAAGCACACCTAAAATAGCTGCTTCTATCGCAGTAGTTTTTAATAAATATTTCAGATTTTGACCACCTTTTATTATTTTTTCCTTTATTTTTGATTCTTTAGAAAATTCATTTTCGTTGGTATAATTTTTATTGTATTTGTTGTTGTATGCCATAAAGTAATTGATTAATAAGTAAATTTATACTATTATTATAATTACTTTATTGTATTTGTCAAAAATTTTGAATTTAATATATAAAAAAATAAAATTTGACAAATTTTAAAAAATTTCTATAATATAAAAAATATATTTATCTATTAAACAAAAAAAATGGGAAAATGTATCTACTGTAAAAAAAAAGCAGGATTTTTGAGAAGAAAACACAAAGAGTGTAAAAATAATCATGCTAATGCTCTTGAATCCATCAAAAATTTGATAGAAACAACCTTTGTTACTACTGGAGATTTTAAAAAACTCAGTAAAGAAATAAGTATGTTGGTAAAAAGTGGTCATGTTTCAGAAAAAGAATTAAATGAAATTTATTTGGAAAAATATGATATTGCAGTACAGCAATTTCTTTATGATGGTTTTCTTAGCAAGGAAGAAGAAAATAAGCTTATTGCATTCAAAGATACTCTTCATATAAGAAGTAACGTATTGGATGAAAATTGATTTTTCGAAGAATTTATGAAAATACTTATCATCAAAATTCTTGCGGAAAAAAAACCAATCCCCAAACATTTTTATACAGAAAATAATGAAAATATTAATATAGATGAAAATGAAAATATTTTACGATTATTTAATGATGCAGAAGCTTACAAAGGGGAAGCATCCGAAGAAAATATCAATAAAGACTGATTTACCACAACAGTTTTTGATGAACCACTAGCAACCAAAAAAGGAATGAAATATATGGGAAAATGAATATTGGTTATTAGCGAAAAAAATATATATTTCACTAAAGAAAATGATTTGATAGAAATTAGTATAAAAGATATCGAATGAATAACTCCATATGAAGATGGTGTAGGAATACAAACTAAAAAAAACAATCGAACATTTAAAAATATAGATTGACGATTTTCTTATAGTATTATTTATAATCTCCATAGATAAAAAAAATCCCGTTTATTTACTAACGGGATTTTTTTATATTTTTTGGATATTTAAGATAGACTCAATCTATTGCAGCTATAAACAAATTTAAAAATTCACTATACCATTCTTCAGTTTGAACTGCGCCATATATATTATATCTTGCATTTACTTTACTTTTTAGCTGAGATAAAATATCTTTATCTAATTTTTCATTATCCAAGATACTTTTGTAATTATCTACTATCCATCATATATTTTTTCTTCATTTATTTTTATCTAGTATTGGCAATTGAATTCAAATACATTCCAAAATTGCATTAAATTTTTTAAAATCTTCACGTATTCTTTCATCCATATTGGGATCTATAAATTCTTTGGTTTCAGGTATTTGTGTAGTTACCTCTCAAGAAGTTTCTTTGGTAGTAGAAATACTGGGTTTTTTCTTTTGATCTTCTGATTTTACTAATGATTTCAATAATTTTTTATTAACCATATTGAGAGTATTTTTGATATCAACTGGCGTTAATCATGTTTTTTTTACTAATTCTTTTGTAGATAATCATTCTTGAATACGCGGTTCTATAATTTCTTTTTCTTGAGCAGATAAATTATTTACCGCTATTTGTAATCTTATCATAGCATCATTAATACAGTCAAATATCCATGATGAAAAAGATCATTCTCAAATATATTTTCCCGTAGATAATCATAAGGCTATTTGTTTTATTAAATATTTAGTTAATTCAAGATTTATATCTCTATCTTTTATATAAAAAGAAATATAATCTGAAATATCTCATGAAAGAATATTACTATTTTCGTAAGTCAGAATTGTATTTTTTAGTTTTTCATCCAAATTTGCAATAAAAATAGCATCTGTTTGAGGCTGAATTAGATTTTTGGTGTCACCAACAAGTGCCGGAGAATCTACGGAGATATCTTGTTTATCTTCTTCTATTTCTGATTCTTCTGAAATATATAAATCTGGATTTTCATTCGTTGATATATTTTGATTACGTATAGTTTCTTTTATTTGATTCAATATTCCATTCAATTGTTCAATCTCTTGTTTTTTTGTTGCTATTTGACTATCCAAGTCACTCAAGACAACATTTGTTGGATCTTTTTTTTGTTTCATAGATAAAATAGATAAAATTTCACTTTTTGTTTTATCTACAAAAAGAGGACTTAAATATTGTAAAAAAGCAGGATTTTCTTGAATAATAGAATATAATAATCTTCTTGTTCTTTGTTGTACTCATATAAAATTAACAGGATTCATAATAAATTCTGCAATTGCTAACTGTAATTGTGTCAGATTTTGGTCTTTGTTCATAATAGAAAAATATATAAAATTCATATATCTTATATATAAAATCACGAAAATATCAATTATTTTTTAGATAAAAATATAAATACCACAAATAGTTTTATAAAACAACTAGCTTGTAATTATTTTTCATATCAATATATATTGATTTGATATTTTTATTATTTATTACAAAAAATGAAATGTAGTAATTCATGACTTGTAGAGTTTGCAAATATTATGAATATCATCTCTCAAGAAAAAAGACTTCAGATTCTTTGTATGCTCTCCAAAGTTGAAAGTCTTTGTGTTTGTCAGATCATAAAAAGTCTTTGAATAAAACAAAACTTAGTATCACATCATCTTAAAGTTCTCAAAGATCTCTGATTTTTGACTACAAAACAAGAATGGAAAAATATCCATTATGCAATTAATAAAGAAAAGTTTGATGAGTTTAAAAGTACACTTAAACATATTTTTAATATATAAATATATACTTATGATTATTAAAATTCTTGGGACGGGATGTCCAAAATGCCAATTATTACAAAAAACAGTAGAAGAAGCTGTAAATAAAATCAGATTAGATTGTAAAATAATAAAAGTTAACCAAATATCTGACATCATGCAATATGATGTAATGAGTATGCCCTGATTAGTTATTGATGAAAAGATAATTTTTAGTGGTAGAATTCCAGAATTAGAAGAAATGATTAGTATCCTTTCTTTGCAGAAATCAATATAAATCTGACTCTATTGAAAATAATTATTTTATAAAAAAGATATAATGTTTGATCTATTAGAATCTCTTATTAATTGGTTTACCTATTCTCTTTTGGATTTGGAAGCTACAAATCATCGAGCAGAGGCTCTTAATTTTTTCATTTATGATAGTATAAAGATACTTATCTTGTTGATTTTCATTACTTTTATTATGACTTTGGTAAATTCGTATTTACCTATAGAAAAAATTAGAGATTTTTTGACAAAAAGAAAACGATATGGATTAGATCATTTGCTTGCATCTTTTTTTGGAGCAATTACTCCCTTCTGTACTTGTTCCTCTATTCCTTTATTTGTAGGTTTTATCAAAGGAGGTATTCCTCTTTGAGTCACTTTCTCTTTTCTTATTACCTCTCCTCTTGTAAACGAAGTTGCAGTAGCAATGTTTTTGGGAATTTTTTGAGTTAAAATAACAGCGATTTATATGTGAAGCTGAATTGTTTTGGGGGTATTATGATGATGGATATTGGGTAAAATGTGATTAGAAAAATATCTTGCTGATTTTATCAAAAATCACAGGAAAAATTGATGAAATTATATTGAGACAAATACTCTTACTTTTAAAGAAAGACTTAAAGATGTAATCAAAGAAGCACGATCAATCACAAAAAAAGTAATGCCTTATGTATTGATATGAGTTGCAATAGGTGGAGCTATTCATGGCTTTGTACCTACAGGATTTTTTGAACACTACATTACCGAATCAAATCCCTTTGCAGTTCCATTGGCAGTTATTTTGGGAATCCCGATGTATGCTAATGCAACGAGTGTAATTCCTATTGTCCAAGCTCTTATAGCAAAATGAATTCCACTATGAACAGGACTTGCTTTTATGATGGCTGTCGTTGGATTGAGTCTCCCTGAATTTCTTATTCTCAAAAAAATAATGAAAATCAGATTATTATGTATTTTCTTTTGAATTGTTGGCTTATGTATAATATTGCTTGGATATTTCTTTAATTGGATTTTTTAAAAAA
>CAZPFR010000025.1:6667-9110 GCA_964586005.1 uncultured Candidatus Peribacteria bacterium
GATATTCTTTAATTATTGGTAGGTACAGCTACCATTACTGCCTTTGCAACAACTTCTGCAACACCTTCATCAAGCAACGATGGAATAATTTTTTCGGGGCTTGGGTGTTTTACATAATTTGCGAGTGCTTGTGCAGCAGCAATTTTGTGAACTTCATGAATTTGAGGAATTCTTGCATCTAACACTCCTCTAAACAAACCAGGGAATGCTAATGCATTATTTACTTGGTTTGGAAAGTCAGATCTTCCTGTACCAATAATTGTGGCACCTCCTAATTTTGATTCTTCTGGCATTATTTCAGGGGTTGGATTTGATAATGCAAAAATTATTGGATCTTTAGCCATCAATTTTACTTCTTGTGCCGTCATTAAATTCGGCTGACTCACTCCTACAAAAATATCTGCATCCACCAATGCATTAATCAATCCTCCTGTTTGATGGTGAAGATTGGTTGTGGTGAAATAACTTTTGTATTGATTGAGATCAGTTCTCTGCTGATGAATTATTCCTTTAGAATCCAACATAACAATATGTTGAACACCATAAGCATGAAGTAATTTTCCAATAGCTATTCCTGCTGAACCAGCACCAGATATTACCACTTTTACTTGCTCAAAAGATTTATGAACAAGTTTTAGTGCATTAATTAATCCTGCTAAAACAACGATTGCAGTACCATGTTGATCATCATGAAATACAGGAATATTTAATGTTTTACGTAGTTCTTCCTCTATAAAAAAACAGTTTGGAGCTGAAATATCTTCCAAATTAATACCACCAAATGTGGGAGCGATTCCTTGAACAATTTTAATAATCTCTTGAGGATTTTGAGTAGAAAGCACTATTGGAATACTATCTACATCAGCAAATCTTTTGAATAAAATAGCTTTTCCTTCCATTACCGGCAGTCCCGCTAATCCACCAAGATTTCCCAAACCTAAAACTGCCGATCCATCAGAGACCACAGCTACGGTATTTTTTTTCCACGTATACTTATAAGCATCTTCTGGATGTTTTGCAATTGCAGTACAAACTGCTGCAACGCCTGGGGTATAGGCTTTTGATAAATCATCTCTACTTTTCAATGGAACTTTGCTCTGTACAGCAAGTTTACCACCAAATTTTTCGTGCATTTCAAGAGAAAGATCTCCATAATTTACCGTTTCACTAGAAACAATAGTTTCTTGATTTTCTGTCATTCTGTTCATCTTAGTAAATAATTTTGTTTTGTTTTTTACTGGTTGGTTTTAGAAATATCGATTGGTATTTCAAGGAAATTTATTGTCTTTTTACAAATAATAGTCTGATTTATTTTTTTGTTATTCTGATTTTTCAGCAAGAAATTTTTGAACACGCTCGGTAAATTCAATTCCTATTTCATCAAGTAATTCTGGTTCTACAAATGAAGGAGCTCCCATCATGACATCTTGAGCTCTTCCTGATTTTGGGAAAGCATATACTTCTCTTATATTTTCTTCATCTTTGAGGATCATCAACATTCTATCGAATCCTATAGCAAATCCACCATGTGGCGGAGGCCCAAATTGAAATGCTTCATACATTGCTCAGAACTTCTTTTTGATTTCTTCTTCTCCTCTTCCAACTACTTTAAAAGCTTCTAAAAGAAGTTCTGGACTATGATTACGTATTGATCAGGAAAGAACTTCATATCCATTACATGAAAGATCATATTGTTCTGACATAATTTCCAATTTATTTGGATTTTTGAGTGCTTCAAATCATCATTTTACAATAGAAAATGGATTATGACAAAAATCGTATTTTCCTGTTTCTGGATCTTGTTCAAACATTGGAAAATCTTCGATCCAACAAAATGCAAGATCATCTTTGTCGATTGTCAAAAATCTGTCTCTGATATACAGTCTCAATCTTCCAAGAGTAGTAGTAACAATATCATAAGTATCTCCTACAAAAAGAATAGTATCCCCTGTTTGAGCTCAGCTTTTTGTTTTTATAATTTCTACTTCATCCGGACTAAGAAATTTGGCTATAGATCATTTTATTTCTTCTGTGTCCAAGATAAGGTAAGCTAGTCATTTTGCTCAATTTTTTTTCACGTGTTCAGTCATTTCATCCGCTTCTTTTCTCGTGATAAGTTTATTTTTTAAACATATTGCTTTTATACTACCTTTGTTGTTTGCGGTTTCTTGGAAAACAGAAAATGCTGATTTTTGAAAAAAGTCTGTCATTTCTATAAGGGGCATATCAAATCTCAAATCTGGCTTATCACTTCAATATTGATCAATTGCATCTTTGTAACTCAGTCTTTTGAAATCTACGGTAATAGATTTGTGTGGAGATAGCGTACTCACTAAATCATGCATAAAATTTTCTACCACTTTGTAAATATCTTCCTGTTGTACAAATGACATTTCACAATCAATTTGATAAAATTCACAAGAATGCCTATCTGCTCTAGGAT
>CAZPFR010000026.1:0-1345 GCA_964586005.1 uncultured Candidatus Peribacteria bacterium
TTTTGAAGGTATAAATAAATTCACATTTTGCTGATACGATAGCGTTATCTATTTGGTGTTTCGTTGGTTTTTTTGTTGTTCAATACAGTAAATTGTCTAAGATGCTTCCATCAAAAACATTTGGGTCCTGAGTGAGATATCCGATATTTTGATAATAAGACTTGAGAGCTAGTTCAGAAAGTGCTTGTCCATCAATATTTACAAAGCCATCATTAGGATGTACATATCCAGAAATCATTTTAAGTAGCGTAGTTTTCCCAGAACCACTTTCTCCTACAAATGCGGTCTTTTTTCATCATTGGATATCCAAACTGAAATTTTCAAAAATAAGATCGTTTCCATAAGAAAAATATATATTATTCAGATTTATATTTCCTTTTTTATACTTAAATTCTTGTCCTTCTTCATATCATTTTAATTTTGGCATATTATCAAATGTGTCTCGGAGTTTATGAACATATGTAATTTGATCATAGTAATTTAGCATCATATCGTTTGCTTCAAAAAGAACTCAAGTTACTTGATTCATCAACATCCAAATCAGTGTAAATTCCGCAAAACCAGCTGTTCAATTGAAAATCTGTAGTCCATATCGAATGATTAATCATAATTTTAGAAAATCAATTAATGCCCTTGGTAAGTCGCTAGCTAATATAAATCATTTACTTTCTTTTTTGTCTCGAAATGCAATTTGTGAGAAAAAATCTCCAATGGTAGTTAATTCTTTTTTTATTTTATTATTTTGTAATACTTCAAATTTTGACATTATTAATCTGACTATAGATCTATCTGTTTGTATAGATATATCTCTCCTTTCTTTTCTCATATTATTTAGGCGTTTGTTTCCGTATCGAGCAATTATCATCATAATAATAAATATTATTACTACTATAATTAGTGTTTTTAATCCAAGATTCATGATGATAATACCAAATACCATACTGATGGTAATAATAACTCTGACTATACCTCGTAATAACGTATCATTTACTATAGTTCTTCGATTGTCACATCATTTTTGAATGATACTATTGGATTTTCCTGTTCCTAATCATTCTATTTTGTTATTATCTGCTTTTAGATATTTGGACAAATATTGAGTATATAATTTTGAATGAAATAATCTTGAAGTAACTTTTCTAAATGTTCTGATAGGATAATTTCCTAAATAATTGAGTACCAAAAAAATCAGGAAAATAAGTATGTATTTTTTGAAAAATATCATGTCTTTTAATTCCATTCCTTTGATTATTTTACTTATTAATAATGCGTTAATGGGTCGCATTATAGCAAACCATGCAGAACTTAAAATATAAATAATATAACGATTTTTTAATTCTTTGAT
>CAZPFR010000026.1:1445-8563 GCA_964586005.1 uncultured Candidatus Peribacteria bacterium
CCGAGTTTCATGAGAAATACTTTTGAGTATTAAAAACCCAACTTTTAGTTCGGTCTATAGTTTAAAATTCACAAGTTTTTGGACATCTTGGAAATGGAATAACGTCACGAATATTTTCCATACCTGTTATATACATCATTAATCTTTCAAATCCTACACCAAATCCTGCATGAGGTGTTGATCCATATCTTCTTGTATCCAAATATCGTCAATATTCTTCTGGATTTAATCCCATATCTTTCATCTTTTTTTCTAATACATCAAGTCTTTCTTCTCTTTGGCTTCCTCCAACTATTTCTCCTACTCAAGGAACTAATAAATCTGTTGCGGCTACTGTTTTTCCGTCATCATTGAGTCTCATATAAAATGCTTTGATATCCTTTGGATAATCAGTTAGAAAAACAGGTCCATTGTAAATTTTTTCTGAAATATATCTTTCGTGTTCTGTTTGTAAATCTATTCATCGTTCTACAGGATATTCAAATTTTTGACCAGATTTTTGAAGTAATTCTACAGCTTCTGTATAGGTTACTCTAGCAAAATTTGCATTTACAAGATTTTGGAGTCTGGTTTTTACTTCAGGATTGATAAATTCTGCAAAAAAGTCCATTTCTGCATCTGCATGTTCCAATATATATTTGAAGGTATATTTTATCAATCCTTCTGCTAAATTCATATCATCGTTGAGATCTGCAAAAGCTATTTCTGGTTCTATCATCCAAAATTCTGATAAATGTTTGGTTGTATTGCTGTTTTCTGCACGAAATGTTGGTCCAAAGGTATAAATTTTTCCAAACGCACAAGCAAATGTTTCTCCGTTTAACTGTCAACTTACCGTCAATGAAGCTTCTTTACCGAAAAAATCTTTGGAGTAATCAATTTTTCCGTCATCTGTTTTTGGAGGATTTACCATATCAAGTGTTGATACTCTAAACATTTCTCCTGCTCACTCGCAATCGCTTCCTGTGATTATTGGAGTATGTACTCGCATAAATCCTTCTTTGCGAAAGTATTCGTGGATGGCATATGCTAGTAAACTTCTTACTCTAAAAACAGCTGAAAATGTATTTGATCTTGGTCTTAGATGAGCTATTTCTCTCAGATATTCAAATCCGTGTCTCTTTTTTTGCAAAGGATATTCTGGAAGGGATGTTCCTACAATAGCTATTTTGGTTGCCTGAATTTCAAATGTTTGTTTTCATTGAGATGCTACGAGAGTTCCTTCCACAGAAATAGCACTTCCTACTCCAAGGCGACAAATTTCGTCAAAATTAGATAATTTATCTTCGAAAACAATTTGAATATTTTTGAGGTATGATCCATCGTTGAGTTCGATAAATCCAAATGTTTTGGAATCTCTGATAGTTCTTACCCAACCGTTTATTACTAATGTTGTATTTAGTAGCGGTGTATGGTCTGAATAGATTGTACTAATAGGAGTTGCTTTCATGGATATAATGTATGATATAAAATGGATAATTGATAATTAAATTAAATCAGACTTTTTGTGTATATGAATTTTTGTTTGTGTTGCAATTTGTAATAAGATCTTTTGGTTAAAGAATAAAAAAAATCTCCTAGCTTTGTGAACCGTAGGAGATTGTATATTATTAGATAATAACAAATTTACCTACGGAGGAGTAGATTATTATTGTTATTATTTCTATTGTTTGTTTTTTTCATTTCTTTGATTGTTTTGTAAAACGTTTGCGTTTTGATTATTATGATTTTTGTAAAAAATGCAAATTATTTTTAATTATTTCTTTTTATAACATCTTTAATATCGTCTAATCTATATCCTTTGCGCATAAGTTTTTGGATAATATCAAATCCGTCTTCACCTCTTTTTTTGTAACTTGCTATATCTTTTTTAATTTTTTCTTTAACTCAATCATTGATATCTACTTCACGTTCTTTTATCTTTTGCATAATAAGTGTTTTTTCAATACCTTTTGATAATAATTTTTGGATGATAGTGATTGGTGGTTTTCATTTATTTATAATTTCACTTCTTATATAACTTTCTACAAATAATTTGTCATCTACAAATTTTTTTTCTTTCAAAATATCCATTGTTTTATTTATATCATCAGAAAAATATCCCTTTTGCATTAGTTGAACTTTGAGTTCTTTTTCACTTTTGGGATAGCGAGAAATATAATGAAGTGCGTAATCGAGGCAAGTTTGCGCCATTGTTTTAGTTTAAAATCATAAAGTCTATTTTTTTAATGCGAGCATCATCATTTGTTCGTTTGATGTGAATTCTGCTAAAATATCTCCAGCAGGAGTTCTGGTGTTGTGAGAAATTTCTTTGATAAGAGCTTCTTCTTGTAAAAATCATCAAAATAGTGACATTACCTCCATAAGATATTCGCTTTCTGTTTGATAAGCCAAGTGTACTTTGTCATCTACATTATATTTTGCATCTTTTCTCATTTGGTTTATAAATCTGGAAATTTCGCGGGCTACTCCTTCCTTCGCTAATTCTGGAGTTATTTCTAGATCTAGTTTTGCAATAATTTCGTTATCTATTGCTATATTATCTCATTCTAATCCTTCGTAAGCAATTTCATAATCGGTATTTTCAAGAATTCGTTGATTTCAATCAGCATCAAAAACAATAATCTGATTATTATCTCCTTGTTTAATATTTCCCATTTTTCCAAATTGAATTATTTTTCCCGTATCTTTTCCAAATTTTGCTGATAGTTGGCTTCAAATTGGTTTAAATATTTTTTTAACCTGTGTAGTGTTGTCTAGTAAAGATATCTCTTTTATGTTAATTTCTTCTTTGATAATTTCTCAATATTTTTGGAGGAGTTTATCTTGATTCATAAATAAAGTATATAATGTAAAGAGTGTATTATAGTTATTGATTCTATATTAAGATTCAAGTAAATCATGGACTTGTTTGAGATGTCTATCATCTATATGGGTGTAAATTTGTGTTGTAGTGATAGATGAGTGTCCGAGCAGTGTTTGAACGGCTCTGATATCTGCTCATTTTTTGATTAATGATGTTGCAAAGCTATGTCTAAGAGTATGTGGAGTTACTTTTTTATTGATTCCTGCAAACTTTGCATATGTTCTTACTATTTTTTCAATACTGTTTCTACTCAGATGATTTCCTAATCAATTTGAGGAAACGGTAGTAAAAAGATATAAAGAATTATCTTTTCTTTGATTCATGTATTGTTGAAGTTTTTCTCTAGCTATTTTTGTTGCAAAAATTGCTCTGAGTTTTGATCATTTTCCTATAACAGAAAATTGATTTGAATCTATTTTTATATCAGATTTTTTGAGTTGTATAAGCTCTGATACTCTTAATCCTGTACCATATAACATATATAAAATTGCTATATCCCTGGTCTGTTTTTCTATATTTTTGGTTTCTATGTTACCAGGAGCATGTAATATTTTTTCTATTTCTTCTTCTGAGAGGTAATTAACTTCTCTTGGAGGTATTTTTGCAAGTTCAAGTTTGTTTGGACTTATACAATCTATGTCATTCTTGAGGAGAAATTTTAGAAAAGCGCGTATTGCAACAATATGATAGTTAATGGTTTTTGTACTTAGTCATTGTTTATTGAGCTCTATTCTAAAATCTAGAACTTGCATACGGTTTAATTCTTTGATAGATATATCTCCAAGAAAATCTACGAGTCTGTTGAGTCGTAGTGTGTAATTTTCTAATGTTTTTTTACTAACATTTTTTTCATATATCAAATAATACGAATACTTGTCTATAAGATTTGTTAGTGTATATATATTATTCTGTTCATTCTTGTGCTGATAATTGGTCTTCTTCAAATCAATTTTCTGTAGCGATTTCTTGTTCGTTGTTTCAGTTTTCACTGATTTC
The DNA here is from genome assembly GCA_964586005.1 of uncultured Candidatus Peribacteria bacterium. Lineage (GTDB taxonomy): Bacteria > Patescibacteriota > Gracilibacteria > Absconditabacterales > Absconditicoccaceae > UBA5124. The sequence goes on from CAZPFR010000026.1 coordinate 5,308, forward strand.
TGAATTTTCTGATCAAGAAAATTCTTCTGTGTTTTGGATATATGATTCATCTTCGGAAAGAGTTTCTTCATTGGTAGGTGTTTGGTTTAATTTTTGTAAATAACTTTCGAAATCAGTTAGTTGTTTTTCTAATTCATCTTTAGTTATTTCTTTTTTGTTTTCAATGTCTGATAAAAAATTAGATGATTTTTTGTATAAAAATAATCCATATTTTGCTATTTCTTTTTCATTAGTTCTTTGTCCAATTACGGTATACTTTTTTCATTCTTCAATATAATTTTTTATTTTTTCAACGGTTTCATCCTCTATATATGCTTCTTGTGTTGTAGATGCTAATTCGTTGTCTATTTCTTCAAAAGCATTAAATCCAGTTTCTGATCATGAATTATTTTCTGCTGAGCTATGATAATTGATTAGTGCTGGATTGTTAAATAAATCACTATTTTCTCAGCTTGTATAATCGTCTGTTCATGTGTCTTGTATGTTTTCTCATAATTGTTCAGGTGTTTCATTGGTTGCTAAAATTGTCTCAGAATTATTGCCTACTAAATTTTGATATTCTAGAGGATACATTGTTTTAAACATAAATCATCCTACCAAAAAAACAGTTATTCCTATTCCTATATTTATCAAAATCTTTTTGTGAAGTGGATCTTTTATTTCGTGGAGTATTTTTTCTGCTAATGGAGGCATTTCAAATCAATGAATACTAGTAAATGCTGGAATTTTGTTTTCATTATTATTTTGTAATTGTGGTAGTATTTGTTTATTAGGTATGAATTCTTTTTGATTAGTATTTGTTGTCAGTATCTCATCAAGATTTATTTCGTTTGTATTTTTTGTCTTTATATCGACATCTTCTGTTTGAATAGTTTCATTTCCTGTAGTTATTATATCTGGTTTTTTATTTGTACTTATTTTTATTTGTTCGATTATTGCTTGGTCTTTTTCAAAGCTAGAATTTGTTAATACATTTGTTTCTGTTGTTACTGGTAAGATTATATCTTCTTTTTTTTCTTCGATAACGTTTAGTGTTGTATTGTCTATTTCTGGTATTTGTTTAATTGTATTTTCTCTCTCAACTGGTTGCACTTTTTTTTGTTCTAAAAGAGCATCTTCTTTTTCTAATCGGTTATCTTCTTTTTTTATTTCTGCCTTATTATTTTCAGGTAATTTATTTTCTTGGGGGATATGTATTTGTTCTTCTTTTTTTTCTGTTTTTGAAAAATTTTCTGAAACGGGTTTTGTCTCAGCTATTTCTGGCTCAAAGTTTGGTAAATTTAATTCAAAATCCATCGCAATATTGTTTGTAGAATTTTGATTTTGTATTATAGGATCACTCATTATTGTTTCTTATTTGTGTATAAAAACATATTCTATACAAGTATACCTGAGAATTTGAAAAAACCTAAAATAAAAAAAAATACAAGGATATTCTACTTGCTTTTTTTCAAAAAAATGTTGTGATATTAGTTGTGTCTAGCTAATACTAATCATCGAATTTTAGTAAGAGGATGTTGTTCTTTAATACTATGTGCTGCTTCATTTAATGTCGAATTTGTTGTTGTAACATCGTCTACCAATAGAATTGTTTCATCTCATCTGATTGTATTATTTTGATTTCGGATAAATTTTCACTGTAAATTGACTAATCTTTGGTTTCTTTGTAATTTTGCTTGGGATTTTGTAGACTCAGGCTTTTTTAATAATTCAATAATTGGAATCTGAAAATATTCACTTATTCGTTTTGCTAATATTTCGGCTTGATTGTATCATTTTACAAAATGTTTTCTATATCGATGGTTTGGTACGTAAGTAATTATTGTTTTATTTTTGTTGGTAATTATTTGTGCTAGTTTTTGGTTGCTTTGTATAGCAATAATCAATCTTTCTGCCAAAAATTTTCCTAATTCTTTTTCGTGTTTATATTTGAATCTTGAAATTAATTTTTTTATATGTTCTGTGTAAGAAAAAGGTATAACTAATCATTCTAAATAATTGTAAGGACTGATTTTGCATTCTAAACATGTTTGATAATTTGCAGAAAATTTGTGACAATAGGGACAAATTTCTGGATGCGGTATTAGTGTTTTTTTGCAGTCACTACATAAATATTCACCTGATTTATTACAATTTATACAGGTTTTTGGAAAAAAGAAATTTATAAGTGTATCTTTTCGTTTTTTCATAGTACTTTGGATTGTATGTATTTTTATAAGAATGGCAAGAAAAAATTAAAAAAAATTCCCCATAGACTGAGGAATTCTTGATTTATAATCAGATTTTATTTATTTTTTGATAATAGCTTCAATAGCAGCAAATGCTGAATTATCTTTTTCGTTTACTAAAATATATAATTCATCTCATGGTTTTCCTTTGAAAAAAGTAACTGCAGCTTGATTGAGAAAATACGATTTACCGTCTTCACTCATAGCGATAAATTTATTATCTTCAGTCTTCGAAAGAATTGCTCTTACATGCTTTCTATCTACAGGTTGAATAAGTTTGTAAATAAATTTTCCATCTTCAAGAATTTTTAATTTGAGAACATCTCCAGGAATAAGTTTGGTTTTACTTGAATAGTTCAATGGTACAGGGTATTTTTTTTGATCAGCCCCAATCATAAAATAGCCGTCAAATTTACCTTCTACAATTTCCATGTTTTCTTCAGAATAAGTTTTTAATGCTGTTTCTCAAAAAATTTCTTTTGAATCCTTTGCGGAATCAAGTAGTGTTTCAGGTTTTTCTGGATTAAATTTTGAAAGTTGTCATAATACGATAGAAACTCTTTTTAGGTCGTTTTCGATATTTTCTACTGTATTTTGTACAAACTGTATCATTTGAATATATTTGTCCATTGCTTCATCTTTGGCTGTTTTTATGATTACTTTTTTTGCTTTTACTTCTGGAGCTGGTGTTTGGTCTTTTGTTTTTGTTTCTGTCATATTTTTGTTTTAAGAATTAAAGTTTTTTTATTATAGTGGTTTTGTATAATTTTGCAAATTTTTTTGATTGAGTTTTAATAAGAAATAATTAGACTTCTTTTCTGATGGTCCGATCGTTTAGTGGATAGGACACAATCCTGCGAAGATTGTAACCCCGGTTCAACTCCGGGTCGGGCCAAGATACTGTATGATTTTAATTTTTTAGTATATATAATGGTTTCACAGAGAAAAATTATGAAAATATTTGTTGTTATTATTTTGGCAGTATTTCTTCTTTCTAGCTGACTAGTGTCAGTTAGAAAGAAGAAATA
>CAZPFR010000027.1:0-6075 GCA_964586005.1 uncultured Candidatus Peribacteria bacterium
ATCATATAATTATATATACACCAATCATCAAGAAGAAATAAAAGATACGGAATTTGGAAAATCATACCAAGAATTATGTGATAAGATCTTACCAGAAAACCCACCAATCAGTATCTATACAGATCAGAAAGAAGCTGATAGTGCAATCAGAAACGATCAAGGACTTACAAACTCCAAAAACAATATAGATATAGAAAAAAAATATTCATTGAACAAAGATAGCATAAATAATTTACATACCGAAGAAGAAATAAGCCAAACATTCCAAAAAGAAGAATATCAAGAATTGTACGGTAAATATCAATGACTGTTGGGTAAAGATTTTCAAGACAAAGAAAAACTGACTCCAGAACAAAAAAAGCAAGCAATGATTATGATAAACAATATAGAAACAACAACTCAAGAATTACTTCAAAAAAGAATTTTATGAGGAGCGATAAGCTGATTATCATCTTTTTTTGATTTTTCAACCGAACAAGAATCTATCGAAGAAGATTTATCAGGAAAATATACCATTGAAGATAACGATCTGATTATGAAAGGGAAATTAAAAGACACTACTATAAATATACTATATAATCTTTGAGATGGAAAATTATCAATAGAAGACTATCTTTTTCAAGAAAAAAATCAGAATCTTATAGAACTTTGAGAAAAAAAATTTCAAGATTTAAAAATACAATTACCATCAATAGAAGCATTAAAAAACCACGCCTTAGAATATAGTGCCCAAAAAGAAATAAAAGAATCTTCAATAGAAGAATATTACACGTCATTAGAAAAAGAAATACACAATGAATTAATGAATGATTTCCAAGGTAATAAGGAAATAGTAAAAATACGTTTAGAAAAGAATATTCAAAAAAATACAGCAGCTCAAAGTATAATAAAAGAAATTAATGCTATCATTACTCCAACAGGAGAAAATATATTTTGAAAAAATTTTAATAAAAATGAAAAAGAAAAATTGTTTACTATAACACAAATACTTGATGATTCATTGGAAACGTATTCTATTTGAGAGATAGAAGCATTGAGAAAACATATGCCTATTTTTACACAAAGTATTCAAGAATCTATACAACCAAAAGAAACAAATCACGAAATAAAAAAAATATTCAAAAAGACGTTTAATAAAACTAATAATATGAACAAAACAGAAAACGAAGAAAAAAGTACAGAGAATTTATTAAAAATTATTGAGTCATTAACAGAAACAAAAAATACAAAAAAGATAATAAGCATCAATAATCTAAAAAAATTAACTAATGAATTAGAATCTGCGACACCAGATATCAATAAATTACCAGAAGAAACACAAAAGATTTTTGAGTGAGACCCTTTGACCGAATTATATGAAAAACGACCTCCTAACCCATAATAATTTTAATTATAAACAGATAAAATGATTCTTGTTCTTAATATATGAAGTTCATCAATAAAATTTACCTTATTTTCTCAACAACTCAAAAAAATCAGATCATGAAGTAGAGAAAAAATTATTAACTACGAGAAAGCTCTAAAATCTGTGTTCTCATCGTTATCAAAGGAAGAAATTAATAAGATAACTGTAATTGGTCATCGCGTTGTTCATTGAGGAGAAATTTTTACAAAATCAACAAAAATAACATCAAAAGTACTAAAAAAATTAAAAACATTAAATAATTTAGCACCACTTCACAATCCCCTAAATATTCAATGAATAGAATTTTGTCAAAATATCTTGCCAAAGATACCAAATATTGCAGTTTTTGATACTGCTTTTAATTCATCTATGAAAAAAGAACATTTTTTATATGCACTACCAAAAATCTATTATCAGAAATATAAAATAAGAAGGTACGGATTTCATTGAATATCTCACCAATATTTACGAGAAAATTACAAAAAAAATTACAGAAAAAAAAGACAGAAAAACCATACAATTATCACCTGTCACCTAGGAAATTGATCAAGTATTGCTCTCATAAAAAATTGAAAAGTAATAGAAAATTCCATGGGATTCACTCCTTTGGAAGGAATGATTATGGGGACAAGGTGTGGATCGATAGATCCAGCAATAATCCCTTTTTTATCACAAAAAGAATCTTTGTCCCCATCAGAAATTTCTGATATACTAAATAAAAAAAGTTGACTTCTTGCTCTTTCCGAAAAAACAAATGATATGACAACTCTCACACAAACATATAAATCTGATTTTAAATCCAAATTAGCCATCGATATGTATGTTAAAAGTGTTGTTAAATATATTGGTTCTTATCGAGCTTTAGAAAATAAAATAGACGCTATAATTTTTTCCTGATGAATAGGTTTCTGATCAAAAGTTGTTCGTCAAAAAATTATAAAAAAAATAAAACATCTTGGCGAAACAGTAATCCTAAAAATAAAGACTGACGAGGAATTCCAGATCGCCAAAGAATGTAAAAAATTCAAATAAAATGTAAATATTTAAAAAAATCTCTGTTTAATACAGAGATTTTTCAATTAAATATTCTTACTCTTCTGAAACAATTTGATTTTCTGATTCAATTTCTGATTCAACAGCCTGTAAAGCATCATCATCCAATACCTTTTTACCCATTCTCATCTCTTTAATTTTAGTTTGAATATCTTTTTCTATACTATTCCTAAGTTTTTCATCAGTTTCAAGAAGTTGAATAAATTTTTCTTTTCATTGAACTTTTTGACTTCAAATAGTATAAAAAGCTCCTGATCTAGTAGCAAGTTTCAAAATACTAGCTGCTTCCGCCAAATCAGCAATACGATCATATCCCATTTTCCATCTTACTGGAAGTTCAGCTGTTTTGAATGGAGCAAATATTTTATTCTTAGCAACTTTAATTTTTGCAAAATAACCAACTTGTTCTTTATCATCCATGATTTTATCTCATTTTCTAATTTCTATTCTTTGAGACGAAAAAAATTTGAGCGCATTTCATCAAGTAGTAGTTTCCGGATTTCCAAACATTACCCCTATTTTCATACGAATCTGATTGATGAAAATACAAATTGTACCGCTTTTAGCTAAAACTGATGTAAGTTTTCTAAGTCATTGAGACATCATTCTAGCTTGAAGTCACATATAACTATCACCCATATCTCACTCTACCTCAGCTCTAGGAACCATAGCTGCAACTGAATCAATAACAATAAGTTTTACTTCTCCTGATTTTGCTAATTCTTCTGCTATCTGTAATGCTTGTTCACCATGATCAGGCTGAGAAAGAAATAAGTTTTCAGTATCTACTCATAGAGTTTTTGCATAATGAGGATCTAAAGCATGTTCAGCATCAATAAAAGCAGCAACTTCTCCTCTCTTTTGAACTTCCGCAATTGCATGTAATGCTATTGTTGTTTTACCAGATGATTCTGGTCAATAAATTTCAACAACTCTTCATTCTGGATAGCCTCCTCAAATAATTAAATCCAATACATAAGAACCACTATGAATAGTATTTACTAATCATACATTAGAATTTTCACCCATTCTCATAATAGCTCATTTTCCAAATTGTTTTTCAATGTTTTTGAGTGCTTCACTCAACTGTGGTTTTGTTTTTTGTAATGTCATATATATTTTATAAATTATAAAACTAAATAATTTTTTGCATCTTATTTTTTGATAACAATCTTTTCATCACCAGAAAGAATTTTAGAGTTTTTTCAAAAAAAATCAAGACTTTTTTTATTAAATAGAAACTAGTATTTTTGTATTTGTCAAAAAATAATATTATTTTGTCAAAAAACACTTGATTTTGTCAAAAATATTTTTATATATAAGGTAAATATTTAGATTATAATTTTTAAAAAAAACATATTTATTTATTTACAAATTTTCAATGTTAAAAAAGAATTCACTTGATACCATACAAAGAGCACTGATTGCTTTTTTCAAAAAAAACACCAATAATGAAAGTATTACGCTCAGAGAAATTGCAGCAGCAATATGAGTAAGTCATCCTCAAACAGTACTCAATAAGCTCAACCAATTAGTACTAAAATGATATTTTATCAAAACTGAATCATGATACAATCTTATCAGAGAAAGTATTGGAGACCAACGAAACGACGTTATACAGCTTCCTATTTATGGATTTGCTCAATGTGGAAATCAATGAAAAAATATAATTAATGAATATACTCAAGAAAAAATTCCAGTTACGCCAGTTATGCTTTGAATAAAAGATCCTTCAAAATGTTTTTTTGTAAGAGCAAAATGAAATAGCATGGAACCAAAAATTCAGGATGGAGATTTAGTACTTATTCAACAACAAGACAGTTATAATATAAATGAATTTGTTTTCGTTATACACAATGATTTACCCAAATTAAAAAAAATAATACAACAAGAGAACAAACGATATTTAGAATCAGTTAATAGATTTTTTGATAAAATGGAAATTAGTAAATTTGACGAAACAAAAATTATTTGAGTAATCAAAAAAATAATTAAAGATATATAAAATATATAATTATGCCAAAGATTCAGTAGTCAGATTTTTTCATTTAAGAACATCTGGATAACAAGCAAGTGGATTCAATGGTTTTCAAGAATCACGTATTTCAAGATGAAGATGAGGACCACTACTTATTCATCAGGTATCTCAAACTTTTCCAATTTCTTGACCAAAATATATAAAATTTCAAGGTAACAAAAGAGATTTTTCTTGCATATGTTTATAAGTAAATGTTCTTCAGGAATCTTGCTGTATAGTAATTACCCAACCTCATCAAGTTTCCCAAGAATTAGAGATAACTGTTCATGAACACATTGATAATATTGGTGTTCCTTTTGAAGCAGCAATATCAATACCATAATGAGGTCTAATTAAAGGAACTTCAGTATTTACTCCATTTATATTTTTCATTTTACGAAGTGTAGGATGTGGTCTAGCCAAAGAAAATTTTGACGAAATTGGAAAATATTCATTAAACGGATAAGAAATAGTATTTCTAATTCGTTCCATCCTTTCTTGTTCTTTTTTAAAATCAAAATCTAAAATTTCTCTCTTAACTGGGATTATTTTTGGTTGATTTGAAACAAGTAATTCTGATTCTTTTTTAGTATCAATTTTATTGATCATACCATATTTATCCCCAAGTGCAGTAATCTCTTTGGTTGCTTGATTAAAATCAGTATTTTTTACCAATCAAATATCTTCTTTCAGAGATTGTAATTCAGAAAATATTTGTTCTGTAACTGTTTTTTTCAATAAACGCTCTGTTTGAATAATATCAAAAAGATCTCTAACAAAACCATCTTTATTTAAATATTTTTCAATTTGTTTTTGAGATAAAGGTGTTTTTGAAAAAACATTTCATTTCTTTTTTTCCAGATTAAGAAGATAGTCTTTAACAAAAGTTTTTTTTAATTCACCTATATAAGGATCTTCCTTCTTAAGAGAAAATTTTTCTTTAATTTTTGAAAGAAAAGATTTTTCTTGTTCATAATTCGAGACTCATGATTTTGTTTCTTTTTCAGAAAAAATTTTAGGTTGGTATTCCTGATAACTTTCATCAACATTATTAAGAACTTCTGATTCTAACATAATAATAGATTAAGAAATAAACTTAACTTATTTTAATAAATTTTTCAACAATTTCCGGTGTATATCACATACTCAATAAATAAGCTTTCATAGAAGATTCATCAAAAGATCATGATTCATCACTAAATTTATTTTTTTTCCAATTTTTTAATTCTTCTTTAATATCTCCTCAATCCAAAGCAAAAGACAAACGAATATTTTTTGTAACTTCTAATCAAGAAAGAGCCTCTTGTAAATCTTGTTCCGTTTCCTTCATTTCATCATAATTCACAAGTTTCATAAATTTTATAGATACATCATTTTCATTTTTTTTCACACGAATTTGATCAAAAGTATCAAATCACATTCTAGAAGCAGTCGCAAATTTAATTAAATCTGACTTTTGTTCATCATTCAATTTTGGCCAATCCTCTTTTATTTTTTCTTCCAAGGCTTTTCTATCCATTTTTGTAATTTCTGCAAATTGTTTCTTTTCTTCTTGTGTCTCAAAATAATTTGTTATTTCAGTATATCACAAATAAACAAG
>CAZPFR010000028.1:0-5286 GCA_964586005.1 uncultured Candidatus Peribacteria bacterium
GAATGAATAAAAAATGCAAAATCCAAAACACTACTTCAATACGGTAATTCAACTACATCTCCTTTTGGGGTGTAAAGATAAATACGTTTATCCAAAACTTCTATTTTTAATTCATCTTTAAATTTTTCTTTATCATCAGATTCTCTATAGTTATGTACAATCTCTTGAAGTTTTTTTATCCATTGACTTTGTTGTTCAGAAACAATCATTGGTTTATTGTGCTCACTATAAGCAAAATGAGCCGCAACTCCATGTTCAGCAATCTCATCCATTTCAAAAGTTCTGATTTGTATTTCTATAGGAAAAGAAAACATTCCCAAAATAGTGGTATGAATACTTTGATATCAATTAGATTTTGGTACAGCAATATAGTCTTTTATTTTTTTAATTAAAGGAGTGTAATATTTGTGAATAATTCCCAAAATCATATAACAATCAGCAACAGATTTGGTAATAACTCTAAATGCCAAAAGATCCATAACATCTCAAATTTCATCAGTTTTATATTTTTTTTCTAATTTTTCGTATACTCTATAGGGACTTTTGATTCTTCATTTGATAGAAAAATTTTCCACTCACTCTTTTTTTAGTAATGATGTAATAATATCAACTCATTTATACGTAAATTTTTCGTCTGTTCAAAAATATTTTTTGAGATAGTTAAAAATATTATTAAATGCTTCTTCATCCAAATGTTTAAATGAACCATTTTCCAAATATAATTGATAGTAATATAATCATAATCTCTTAGCAATAGGCACATATATTTTCATCGTTTCCTGCGCAATTTTTTGAATTTTTGAAGGATTTGGATGATATTGTAAAGTCTGAATATTGTGGATACGATCACACAATTTTATAAAAATTACTCTCAGATCATTTGCCATTGCAAGAAATGTCTTTTTTAACGTTTCCAAATGCCTATCTTCTCATTTATACTTAATTTTTGATACTTTGACCATTCCTTCACAAAGAGTAGCAACTTCTTGTCAAAAATCTTTTTGTATATCTTCTTCAGATAAAGGAGTATCTTCAATAACATCATGTAAAATACTTGCTTGAATCGTGTAAATATCTGGCTTAATTTCCATCAAAAATTGAGTAGCCTTTAGTGGGTGTATTATATATTCTTCACCAGAAAGTCTTTTCTGTCAGCCATGGGCTTTTCTTGCATATTCATAAGCTCTTTGAATTTCTCAAAGTTTATCTTCAGCAAGATATTTTTTAGCTTTTTGAACAATATCATCAACAATATATTGAGGGTCGTCAACATAAGGTATATAATGCAAGAAATGTTCTAGTGTCTTAATTTCCATGTACAAGACAAAAATATAAAATTATTACTAATATTTTTCTGTATAAATAGCAGTATATCCCCTAGATTGAAGAATATCAACAAAAGAGTTAACTACGGTAGGGTTTCCACAAATATAAAATTCTGTATGCATAGGCCAGCTTCATTCAGACAAATTAATTCTTCATAATTCATATCAATTTACTTGTTCCCTGGATATATGTATATGCGTAGTCAAATTTTTAATTCTATTGATACGATCAATATAAAAGAGATCATTTTTATAAGAAACTGAAAAATACAACGTTTTTTCTGCTGAAGTAGCATTACACATAGCAATGAGTGGTACAATACCTGTTCACGTACCAATAAATACTTTTGGATTATCGGTTTCTTGTAAGACAAAATGTCAGAAAATTCCAATCACTTCAACAGTATCTCATAAAATAAAATTTCTCAAATAAAAGGCACTTTTTGATCCTTCGTTAAGTTTTATTGCTAAACTAATTCTACATCCCTGAGTAGTTATACGATATTCAGCTATCGAATAGGCTCTTTTGAGGGTTTGCTCAGAATCCTTATAATCAATCAAAACCCATTGTCATGGTTTATAAGAAAGTATTACTGGTATATCAATAATTATTTCCAGAACATCGTGATTGAGCATTTGGTGAGAAAATATTGTTCAAAGCATGTTCGATGATGTTTAGAAAATAAACACGATTTCTTTATATGGTTTTTCAAACTCTTTTTCAATTCAAAATTAGACAATAAATAGTCTTTTTAATTCTTCTATAATATCTTCTGCTTGTTTCTTATTGTTTGCTTCTACGCAATATCTTAATTTACTTTCCGTATTAGAAGCTCTGACATTGAACCAAAAATCATTTCAATATACACTTATACCATCAATTTCTATTTGTTTATATGATGAGAAATATTTTTTTATATTAGATAGTACTATTTCTTTGTTTTCAACAACGACACTATAAACAGGTGTTTTATAATATTTTGAAATATGCTTCATCATAGATTCCCGATTTCAATAGTGTTCCAAAGACTTTAAAATATAATACAAAACCAATAACGGCATTTCATAATTTCATATATCAGCAAACATAAAATGACCACTAGTTTCTCAAGCAAATAAAGCGCTATAGTTTTCCATAGCTTCCTTTATAAAAAATCTTCCCATACGTACCATTTTACTGGTTCATCAACAGGTATTCACTATTTCTGGAATAATTTGAGAACACATAACTTCATAGAGAATTAATTTTTTTGAAGAATCTAAATCTGAATGTTCAAGGATAATTTGTTCTGCAACAAGCGTCAGAATCATATCTCATCAAATAACTCTTCCATCTGGTCATACAAATCCAATTCTATCGGCATCTCCATCAAACATTATTCAAAAATCCAATCATTGTGATGTTATCTGATCAATCAATTGAATATAATTTTCATGATCTTGCGTTTCTGAGAGATGTGCAGAAAAATTTCCATCAGCATAATCATTGATAAGAAAAAGTTGATCAGCAGGAATAAGTTGTTGTAACAGTTCCCTTTCCCAAGCAACACCAGCTCCTGTAGAGAAATCTACAGCAAAACGAAATGGTTTAGTGATATTGGAAAGTTTTTTACCAAGAAATTCCAAAAGAGTACGTTTTTTCTCTTCTAATAATCAGAAAGAAGGAATTGTATAAAAAAATGGAATACTTGGTAATGTTCTTGTTGGATCATACGTACTATCAAAAAGATCCAATAAAGTCTGTTGAGACAAAAAAGTACAGTTTTTATCAAAAAATTTCATTCCTACGTCTTCGGGGGGATTGTGTGATGCTGTAAATTCTACAGAAATATCTACATCTCCTTGTCCCAAATAATACAGTCACGGACTACTACAAATTCCATAAGGATATATTTTTTCATCAATGGTGTTGCAAGTTCTTGCACAAGAAATATTAGTAATTCATTGCTCTTTTAAACCAGCAATAAATGCTGATATCAATCATATATTCTGATTTCTTACATCAGATCAAATAAGAATAGTAGGATTAGTGAAATTCTTTTTACTATAATTTGCTATAGCTATTCCCATGGTATATACCAATAATTCATCAATTTCTTTGCCATAAGTTCCTCTGATATCATACGCTTTAAAAGCTTTTCTATAGTGTTCCAACATCAAAAAAATTAGAATATAAAATATCTTTTGTATAGGAATTTGATAGATGGATTCAAGATAACGAAAGATAAACAATATATAAAAATATTATTTTACTTACAAATATACCACAAAATTGCCAAAAAAATGTTGAAAAATCTCTTGATTTTTTACAAACCTGCTAACTAAAAGATATCAAAATAGTAAAAGTTCTAATAAAGTTTCCGTTGATTTTTAGTTATAAAATACAATATATAGGTCAATGAAAAATAAAATACTACTATATATAGTGTTTTTTAATTTTATATCAAAAACGTTGAGAAATGGCAATTTACAAAGTAAGAAAACGTAATGGTGCAATTGTTTCTTTCGATAAAATTAAGATAGAAAATGCCATCAAACGTGCTATTGAGTCTATAGGTTCAACAGATTACACACCAGTTGAATCATTATCAAACAAAATTATTGAATCAGTTTTAGCAAAAGTAGGAAATGAAATTCCAGATGTTGAGACCATTCAAGATTCAGTTGAACAAATATTAATCAAAGAAGGTTTGGATTCCGTTGCCAAGGCATATATTTTATACCGCCAAAAAAGGGCTGAATCAAGAGATGCAAGAAAAGTAGTAGTAGAAGTTTGAAAAACAATGGATGAATATTTACAACAAACAGATTGGAGAGTAAATGCTAATTCAAATCAATGATATTCTTTATGAGGATTGATTCTCAATGTTTCCGGTAAAGTCATTGCTAACTACTGGTTATCTCACGTATATCCAGAAGAAGTAGGAAATGCTCATAGAAATTGAGATTATCATATTCATGATCTAGATATGTTTTCATGATATTGTGCTTGATGGTCGCTGAGACAATTATTGGAAGAATGATTTAATGGACTTGATAATAGAGTACAATCCGCCCCTCCAAAAAATCTACAAGCTGCAGTAAATCAAATGATTAACTTCCTGTGAACACTTCAGAATGAACGAGCAGGAGCTCAAGCTTTTTCATCATTTGATACCTATCTAGCTCCTTTTGTTCATAAATACAAGATGGAAGTAGAACAAGAAGTAGATGATCTTAAAATACCATTTGATTCAGCAGATGCCAAAAAAAATTATATTAATTTCAAAGTTCGTAAATATGTAACACAACAAATTCAGAATTTTATATTTGGTCTTAATGTTCCATCTCGTTGGGGAACACAAACTCCATTTACCAATATTACTTTGGATCGAAGTTGTCCAGAAGATCTCAAAGAAAAATCATTAATGCTTGGTGGAATAACAAATGGATACTACTGTAAAAAATTCGGTGAATTAGAAGAAGAAATGAAATTGATAAATAGAATATTGATAGAAATTTATACCAAATGAGATTGGACATGAGCGGTATTTACATTTCCAATTCCTACCTACAATATTACCGAGGATTTTCCACGAGATGATCCAGATGTAAATTTGTTATTTGAGATGACAGCTAAATATTGAATTCCTTATTTTCAAAACTTTGTAGGATCTCAATTTAAAACTATAAAAGATGAAAATTGAAATATTACAAAAGTAGAAAATCCTAATGCATACAAGCCCTGAGCTGTAAGATCTATGTGTTGTAGATTACAACTTGACCTTACACAATTGGAAAAAAGATGATGAGGTCTTTTTGGATCTTCAGAAATGACAGGATCAATAGGTGTTGTTACTATCAATATGGCAAGAATAGGATACAATTTCAAAAATGATCTTGAATGATTTAAGAAACAAGTCAAAAGATTAATGGATTTAGCAAAAATTTCTCTTGAATTAAAAAGAAAAGAGATTACAAA
>CAZPFR010000029.1:0-2598 GCA_964586005.1 uncultured Candidatus Peribacteria bacterium
AGTGCCTGCCTTCCAAGCAGACTGTTGCGAGTTCGAGTCTCGTCACCCGCTCCATAAAAGGATTTCAACTTCAGGTTGAGATTTTTTTTAATTAAAAAAATAAAATTATAAAAAAAGAGAGTAAGAATTCTTACTCCCTATCTTTTCTCAACTCCATCTTTCGCTATATCTCTTTCTTTATCCGACTATACAAGTTTCCCCAAAATTTTATCTGGTTTGGAACTAGTAATACAAAGGATAGACCAAAAAGTAACGGCAAAACATAGAACCAAATAATCGTTGCATTCAAAGACAAATAATATCTGAGAGCATCCCAGATGTAAAAATAATTAATAATGCCAACAAATCCCAATAATACAAACAAAAGTATAAAATAGCGAAATACTTTCTTTTGTATCACAAACCACA
Organism: uncultured Candidatus Peribacteria bacterium; assembly: GCA_964586005.1. GTDB lineage: Bacteria > Patescibacteriota > Gracilibacteria > Absconditabacterales > Absconditicoccaceae > UBA5124. The sequence goes on from CAZPFR010000029.1 coordinate 409, forward strand.
AAGCTGGTACTATTAAGGAAATCAATCCCATTGAAAAAATACAAAAAGCAATCATAGTAGTTGTATTTAAATTAATAATCAATGTTGTCTTTTTTATTATAATTATACAATATATAAAGTCAATATATTTTTAATATAGTTTTTAATACATAGATTATTTTCGCTACATATACATTGTAGTATAATAGCTATACTTACTGGCAAGTGATTTTTATTTATTTGTATAGATATGGATATCAATGCCTTACTTGATTCAACAAGTAAAGTTGCCTGATCAGCTAGTACATCTGATTCTGTTACTCAGATAACCAAAACACTTTCTTCTAGTGGAATGTTTTCGACACCTGTATTAATTACATCATTTATTATAAGTACCATTTGATTTTCTTATTTTATATATGGGAAAAAAAATGGAAGAAATATATCGCTTTTTGTTTGATGTATATTGATGATATTTCCTTATTTTATTCATAATGTAAAATATATGATAGGAATAGCTATCATTCTTTGTATAATTCCGTTTCTTATTCGTAATTAAACATTTGTTGGTATTGAATTTGTTAGAATGTTTGTTTATAATTTCGGCAGAATATATTTTATCTCCATATAAACAATGGCAAAATATTCAACTTCACAAGTACAAACCTATATTCAATGCCCTCTAAAATATCGTTACAAATATGTAGATAAAATTCCTGTTGAAGAATTTATTGAGACAGCAGATATTATTCTCTGAAAAATTGTCCATTCAAGTTTGGAAAAGCTCTACAAAGATATTAACAATATGAAAACTCCATCTAAGGAAGACATTTTGGTATATTATCAATGGTTACGATCTGAAAAAGAACAGGAAGCCAAAGACAGATGCTGAGAAATTGTAATTCATGGAGAATATACTCTTCAAGACTACAAAGCAAGATGAGAAAGTTATCTTAGAAAATATTATGATAAACATAGTCCATTTGAGGATATCAAAGTTATTGATACGGAACTTAATTTTGTGTTTGAACTCGAAGACAATATTTCATTTCAAGGAATTATTGATAGATTAGATAAAGTTTGAGATACTTTTATCATTAGTGATTATAAAACAAATAAGAGATTGCCCACAGAAGAAAAAGACTGATATATAGAACAACTCACCCTGTATGGTATTGGTATCCAACAAAAATATGGAAAATATTTTAATAATTTAAAAGCCAGACTTTATTTTTTGCATTTTGATATTGAAGATGAACGAGAACTTACTCAAGATAGATTAGATCAAGTTCTAGAAAAATATAAAACAATCATCAAAGAAATTGAAAAGAAAAAAGAGCTTTTTTCTCTAGGAAATAAGAAAATTTTTGAAGCTAAACAAGGAGCTCTCTGTAGATTCTGTGATTATCAGACTATTTGTCCTCTATTTAATTATATCAATACTGATGATGAAGTTGCTGGAGATCTTTCTTTGAAAACAATCAAATCATTGGTTGACGAATTTGTAGAAATAAAAATACAACTCTCTGAACTCCAAAAAAGAGAAGAAGGACTCAAAGATGTTTTTTTGGAATACGTAGCAAAGAAAGATCCATTAAATGATAAATGAGATTATCTTCTTCAAGGAACAACTCAAGATGTAAAAATATCTACTTCTCCAAAGTTTACCGTGATAGATAAGGAGCAATTTCTTTCAAAAATCAAAGAAGTATGATTATTTGATAAATATGCTGATATTAGCCGACAGAAAGTAAATGATCTTTTTGGAGAAAAATGAGAAGTAAGTATAGATGATTTTAAAAATGCTATCAAAGAAGATATTTCCTATAAAATAACCAAAACAAAGAAGAAATAAAAAATTAACTTTTTTGACAAAAAAACATAAAGTATATATAATATTATTGTGATTTATCCGTAATTATATTACTATGTCTCTTGAAAACATTTCTTCTTATGAAAAAAATGAACAGCTGTCAAAATGACCGGAAAAAATAAATTTATTAGAACAACCTTCACAAGATCCTCTTATTCAAAGTTGAATCAATAAAATTTTTAAAAAGTCTTTGGATAATAAAGTTATTAATTCATTATTTCTTGACCAAAAAAAAGTTGAAAATATATCTCCCAAAAATTATGTACAAAATATTATTGATAAAAATCCAGAATTATGGTTTTTTGTATCTACTACTCTTTGACAAAATATTCTTAGCA